>JAJTBK010000477.1 GCA_021286965.1 Comamonadaceae bacterium
TACAACGCCTACGGCTTTGCCGGCGCCCTGCCGCGCGCGGGCATGGACCCGAACCAGGCACTGGCCGCGCCGCAGGCAACGCTGATGCAGCAAATTGCCAACGGCATTTTCAACGGCTCGCTCGACTGGACCATGCTCGGCCTGGGCGTGGCCGTGGGCGTGGCCGTCATCGCTGCCGACCTGCTGCTGCGCCGCAGCGGCGCCGGCGCGCTGCCGCCGCTGGCCGTGGGCCTGGGCATTTACCTGCCGCCCACGATTGGCCTGACGCTGGCCGTGGGCGCCGCCCTGGGCTGGCTGCTGCAGCGCGGCATTCGCGCCCACGCCGCCGACAAAGCCTGGGTGGCCGCCGCCGAAGAACGCGGCCTGCTGCTGGCCTCGGGCCTGATCGTGGGCGAGAGCCTGATGGGCCTGCTGCTGGCGGCGCTGATCGGCTTTAGCGGCAGCGACGCCCCGCTGGCCCTGGTGGGCGAGGGCTTTGCCCCGGCCATGTGGCTGGGCCTGCTGTACTTTGTCGGCCTGTGCCTGTTTTTCTACCGCCGCGTGCTGCGCCGTTCCATTTGAATAAAACAAGGCTCCAGCGCTTGCCAGGCAAGCGCTAGCAGCTATCAAAAATATAGTAAATCATGAGCACCCCCGAACAATCCCAGCTCGGCCGCGCCAGCCAGTACGCCGACCAGTACGACCCCAGCCTGCTCTTTCCCCTGCCGCGTGCGCCCAAGCGCAGCGAGATCGGCATTGGCAGCGCCCTGCCCTTTCTGGGCGCCGACTTGTGGACGGCCTACGAGCTGTCGTGGCTGAACCCGCGCGGCAAGCCGCAGGTGGCGCTGGCGCACATCACCGTGCCGTGCGAGTCGCCCAACATCATCGAGAGCAAGTCCTTCAAGCTCTACCTCAACAGCTTCAACGGCACGCGCTTTGCCGACAGCGAGGCCGTGCGCACGCGCCTGCGCGCCGACCTGGGCGCAGCCGCCTGGCGCGGCGCCAAAGCGGGCAGCGTGGGCGTGCAGCTGGTGCTGCCCGAGCAGTTCGAGCAGCAGCCGATCGAGCAACTCTCGGGCCTGAACCTCGACCGCCTGGATGTGGAATGCTCGCACTACCAGCCCGCGCCCGAGCTGCTGCAGGCCGACCACAGCCAGGCGCCCGTGACCGAGACGCTGACCAGCGACCTGCTCAAGAGCAACTGCCTGGTGACGGGCCAGCCCGACTGGGGCAGCGTGCAGATCAGCTACACCGGCGCGCCCATCGCCCAGGCGGGGCTGCTGCAGTACATCGTGAGCTTTCGCAACCACAACGAATTCCACGAGCAATGCGTGGAACGCATCTTCCACGACCTCTGGCAGCGCTGCCGCCCGCTCAAGCTGGCGGTGTACGCGCGCTACACGCGCCGGGGCGGCCTGGACATCAACCCGCTGCGCAGCAGCCACCCACAGGCGCTGCCGCGCAACGTGCGTACGGCGCGCCAGTAAGCCGCCTCAGGCGCGGCGCTGGCCTGGCAGGCGGAACACCGCCAGCGTGCGCCCCAACATGCCGGCGTTGGCGCTCATGTGGCTGGCGGCGTTGGCCGATTCCTGCACCAGGGCGGCGTTTTGCTGCGTCACGCGGTCGAGGTCGGTGACGGCGTCGTTCACCTGCGCAATGCCCTGCGACTGCTCGCGCGTGGTCACGCCCATCTCGCCCATCAGCTGGTTGACCTGGGCCACCGAATCGACCACCTGGGCAATCGTCTGCGCCGCCGCGTGCATCTGCTGCGCGCCCTGGGTGATCTGCGCCGTCGATTGGCCGATCAGGCCCCGGATCTCGCCCGCCGCCTCGGCACTGCGCTGCGCCAGGCTGCGCACCTCACCGGCGACGACGGCAAAGCCCCGCCCCTGCTCGCCGGCACGCGCGGCCTCCACGGCGGCGTTCAGCGCCAGGATGTTGGTCTGGAAGGCAATGCCTTCGATGGTGGCAATGATCTGCCCCATCTGGCGCGAGGACTGCTCGATACGCTGCACCAGCGTGCCGACGTCGCTCACCGCCTGGCCGCCGGTCTGCGCCAGCTGCGCGCTGTGCGCGCTTTGCGTCAGCACCTGCTGCGCCGAGGCGCTGGACTGGCGCACGGTGCTCGCCAGCTCCTCCATCGACGCCGCCGTCTGCTGCAGGCTGCTGGCCTGCGATTCGGTGCGTTCGGACAGGTGCTGCGCGCCATCGGCAATGTGCGCCGAGATCTGGCCAAAGCTGGCGATCTCGCCGCGCGCGTCGCCCACCACGGCGCGCAGGTTGATGTGGATCTGGTTCAGGCGCTCCATCAGCATCCCCAGCGGGTGGCGCGCGCTCACCTGGCACAGCGGACCATCGAGGTAGCAGCCCGCCAGGTCGGCCGCCAGGCGGTTGGCGTCGTGCAGCGCGCAGGTGATGCGGCGGTGAAAGCGCCACAGCAGCCAGCCCGAAAAGCCCAGCAGCAGTGCGGCCTGCAGCGCCAGCGCGGCCATGCCGCTCCAGCCCAGCACCAGCGGCGCCAGGGCCACCAGCCAGATCGGCAGCAACATGCCCGCCAGGCGCTGGGTAAAGCTGGTGCGGCGCAGCTTTTCCACCTGGTTGCGCCAGCCCATGTGGCGCACATGCCCGGCGTGCAGCACGAGGCGCGGGCGCGCACGGTCACGCTCGGCGGCCAGCTGTGCGTACAGCGCCTCGGCCGCCACCACCTCGTCGCGCGTGGGTTTGGCGCGCACCGACATATAGCCCTGCGGCTTGCCGCCGTGCATCAGCGGCGTGACGTAGGCGCGCACCCAGTAGAAGTCACCGTTCTTGCGCCGGTTCTTGACCACGCCGCTCCAGGTGCGGCCATTGCCAATCGTGGCCCACAGGTCCTTGTACGCCTCGGGCGGCATGTCGGGGTGGCGCACCAGGTTGTGCGGCTGGCCCATGAGCTCGTCCATTTCAAAGCCGCTGACGCGGGCAAAGGCCGCGTTGCAATGCGTCATGCGCCCCTGCCGGTCCGTGGTGGACATGAGCAGCTCATCGCCGGGGAACTCGTATTCGCGGGGGGTCACAGGAAGATTCACACGCATGGCAAACACCACCGGGCAGGCCGGCACAAGGGTCAAAGAAACTAGGGAGGCAGGCTGGCCGCAAAGGGCCGCCCAGCGCCAGCGCGCAAGCGCAGGTCAGGGCATCTTGAAAACATCGAGGGTGCGGCCCAAAACGCCGGCTTTGCTGTTCATGGCGCCGGCCGAAGCGGCGGACTGGCCGACCAGGGCGGCGTTGTGCTGCGTCACGCGGTCGAGATCGACCACGGCCTCGTTCACCTGCGCAATGCCCTGCGACTGCTCGCGCGTGGCGATGCCGATCTGGCCCATCAGCTGGTGCACGTGGGTGACGGACTGCACCACGGCCTCGATGGTCTGCGCCGCCGAATCCATGAGGCCGGCGCCGCGCTCGATGCTGGCGCTGGACTGGCCGATCAGCCCCCGGATCTCGCCCGCCGCTGCGGCGCTGTTTTGCGCCAGCGCGCGCACCTCGCCAGCGACGACGGCAAAGCCCCGCCCCTGCTCGCCGGCGCGCGCGGCCTCCACGGCCGCGTTCAGCGCCAGGATGTTGGTCTGGAAGGCAATACCCTCGATGGTGGCAATGATCTGCCCCATCTGGCGCGAGGACTGGGCAATGGTCTGCACCACGGAGCCGACCTCGGCCACCGCCTGGCCGCCAGCCTGCGCCAGCTGCGCGCTGCGCTCGCTTTGCGCCATGACCTGCGCTGCCGCATCGGCCGACTGGCGCACGGTGCTCGACAGCTCCTCCATCGATGCCGCCGTCTGCTGCAGGCTGCTGGCCTGGGCGTCGGTACGCGCCGACAACTCCTGCGCGCCCTCGGAAATATCGCAGGAGATGCTGCCGAAGGTGGCGATCTCGCCACGCGCATCGCCGACCACGGCACGCAGGTTGACCTGGATCTGGTTCAGGCGCTCCATCAGCATCCCCATGGGGTCGCGGCGATCGACGTGGCAGGCGGGCGTGCCCAGGTTGCAGCCGGCGATGTCGCGCGCCAGGCGGTTGGCCTCGTCGAGCGAGGCGGTGATGCGCCGGTCAAAGCGCCACAGCAGCAGCGCCGCACCGACGACGAAGGCCAGCGCCTGCAGCGCCGCCACGCCCGCGCCCGTCCAGCCCCACAGCGGCGGCGCCACGGCCAGCGCCAGCAGCGGCAGCAGCATCAGGCCCAGGCGCTGGGTGAAGCTGGCGCGCTGGAGCTTGCCCAGCAGGTCGCGCCAGCCCGTCAGGCGCACGCGCCCGGCGTGCAGCACGAAGCGCGGGCGCGCACGTTCGCGCTCGGCGGCAATTTGCGCGTACAGCGCCTCGGCGGCGGCGATTTCTGCACGCGTGGGCTTGGCGCGCACCGACATATAGCCCTTGGGCTTGCCATCGACGACGATGGGCGTGACGCTGGCGCGCACCCAGTAGTGGTCGCCGTTCTTGCAGCGGTTCTTGACGATGCCCATCCAGCTGCGCCCACGCCCGACGGTGGCCCACAGATCCTTGAACGCCTCGGGCGGCACGTCCGGATGGCGGATCAGGTTGTGCGGCTGGCCCATGAGCTCGTCCATGGTGTAGCCACACACACGCGCAAATGCGGCGTTGCAGTGCGTGATGACGCCCTTGCTGTCGGTGGTGGACATCAACAGCTCTTCGCCGCAGTAGTCGTGCTCGCGCTGGGTAACGGGCAAATTGATGCGCATGGTTTCAACACATTGCAAATGTCAATCCAGTGTAAAAGCCTCAGGTTTGCCGCAGGCGATGTTGATCACTCTCTTGACTTGCATCAGAAAAATTCATGACCCAGAGCAACACTGTCGCTTCAGCGACACAAGGCCCGGCCACCCGGGCCAGGCTCAAAACAGCTGGCCCGAGGCTGCCTGCAGCGCATCGAGCCGGCACAGCCCGCCCACGCGCACGCCCAACAGGCGCAAGGGCTGCTGCAGTGGCACGCGCTTGAGGCACTGGCCGGCAAGGCGGCGGATTTGTGCGGCATCCTGCGTCGCCTCTTCGGTGGTGTGGGCGCGGGTGGCGGTCGTGAAGTCGGCGTAGCGCAGCTTGATACCTATGGTGCGCCCGGCGTAGCCGGCGCGCTGCAGGTCTTGTGCCACGCGCTGGCACAGGTCGGTAAAAATTTCGCCCAGCAGCGCCTTGTCGCGCACGGCGTGCAGGTTGCGCTCGAACGTGGTCTCGCGGCTCATGCTGACGGGCTCGCTCGCGGTCACCACCGCTCGCGTGTCGCGGCCCCAGGCGGCGTCGTGCAGCCAGGCGCCGGTGGCGCGGCCAAAGTGCTGCACCAGCCAGGCTGGCGCGCAGGCGGCCAATTCGCCGATGGTGTGCACCCCCAGCTGCTGCAGCCGAGCGTCGGCCTTGGGGCCGATGCCGTGGATCTTGCGGCACGGCAGCGGCCAGATGCGCGGCTGCAAATCCTCGGGCATGACGATGGCGATGCCGTTGGGCTTGTCGAACTCGCTCGCCATCTTCGCCAGCAGCTTGTTCGGCGCCACGCCGATCGAGCAGGTCAGGCCCGTGGCATCAAAAATGCTTTTCTGGATGAGCCGCGCCAGCACCCGCCCACCGTCGCGCTGGCCCCCAGGCACGTCGGTGAAGTCGATGTAGACCTCATCGACGCCCCGGTCCTCCATCTGCGGTGCAATCTCGGTGACGATGGCCTTGAAGCGCTGCGAGTAGCGCCGGTACTGGGCAAAGTCCACCGGCAGCAAGATGGCCTGCGGGCACAGGCGCGCCGCCTTCATCAGCCCCATGGCCGAGCCAACGCCAAAGGCACGCGCCGCATAGGTGGCGGTGGTGATGACGCCGCGCCCGGCGTAACTGGCCAGGCGCGGGAAAGCGTCCAGAGGCATGTCGGCCAGCCGCCCCTGCCAGGCCCGGGCCAGCGCATCGTCCTCGCGCCGGCGCCCGCCGCCAATCACCACCGGCAGGCCGGCGAGCTGCGGGTAGCGCAGCAGCTCGACGCTGGCGTAGAAGGCATCCATGTCGAGGTGGGCAATGCGCCGGGGCCAGGCGGCAGCGCTCATGGCCGGGCCTTGGCAGCGGCCACGCCCGCGCCGCGCACTTCCAGGCGCAGGCTGTCTTGCACCTGGCCGCTGGCGTCGAGCAGCTCGATGTGGTGGCGCCCCGGCCAGGGCAGCCAGGCCCAGCGCGCGCCCCGGCCGGCGATGCGCCCGTCGATGCGCCAGCGCAGGGCGGCGCCGCCGCTGCCCTGGGCCTCGAACCACAGGCGCTGGTGCGCCGGCGGGATGTCGGGGTCGAGCGCAATGATGCTGCCCGGGGTCGGGGCGACGATCCGGGGCTGGGCATTGTTTTGGCTGCTAACGCTTGCGGAGACTGCGTCAGAAGCTCCTGAATCAATAGCAAACAGCGCCTGTCCAGTGCCCGCCAAAAACCATTCGCGGCGCGCCGCTTCGAGCACTCGCCCCTGCGCGTCGGCGCCAAAGCGTACCGCCTGCAGCTGCAGGCCGGCCGGTGGCAGCGGCGCCTGGCTGGGCTGCAGCCGGTGCAAAAACTGCATCACGGCGGCCCAGATGGGCGCCGCGCCGCTGGTGCCGCTGACGTCATGCATGGCCGCGCCGCTGGCGTTGCCCACCCACACGCCCACGGTGTAGCGCGCCGACCAGCCCAGCGCCCAGTTGTCGCGCATGTCCTTGCTGGTGCCGGTTTTCACCGCCGTCCAAAACCGCGTGGCGAGCACGCTGTCGGTGCCAAAGGTGCGCGCGCGCGCCAGCGGGTCGGACAGTATGTCGCCGACGATGAAGGCCGCGCGCGCATCGAGCGCCGGCGTGAACTGTGGCCGCTGCCCGCGCTGCCAGGCCGGCGCACTGGCGCGCCCGCCGTTGGCCAGGGCGCGGTAGGCGTTGGCCAGGTGCAGCAGATCAACCTCGCTGCTGCCCAGCGCCAGGCTGTAGCCGTAGTAGCCGCCCGTCTGCGCCAGCGGCACGCCCAGGGCCTGCAGCTGGGTGGCAAACGCTTCGGGCGTGACCATGACCAGGGTGCGCACCGCCGGCACGTTGAGCGAGGCCGCCAGCGCCGTG
>JAJTBK010000485.1 GCA_021286965.1 Comamonadaceae bacterium
TACGGCGCGTCACGCGAGATGTCTTTATCCGCCAGTTTATGCTCATCGCCCTCGCCGGGCTTGGCGCCCTGGGCCATCTTGATCTGGATCTGGTCGGAGGACGACAGGTATTCCGCCGTGACGCCAAAGCGCCCCGAGGCCACCTGCTTGATCCTGGAGCGCAGGCTGTCGCCGTCTTGCAGCTCGATGTCGGCCTCGACCTTGTCGGCGCCGATGATGGTCGAGAGCTTCTCGCCCTTGGTGATGGAGATGCCCTTGAGCTCCTTGCGGTAGCGCGCCGGGTCTTCGCCGCCTTCGCCGGTGTTGCTCTTGCCGCCGATGCGGTTCATGGCCACGGCCAGGGTGGCGTGGGCCTCGGTACTGATCGAGCCCAGCGACATGGCGCCGGTGGCAAAGCGCTTGACGATTTCCTTGGCCGGCTCGACCTCATCGAGGGCAATCGCCTTGGCCGGGTCGAACTGGAACTCGAACAGGCCACGCAGCGTCATCTGGCGCTGGGTCTGGTCGTTGATGAGCTGGGCGTATTCCTTGTAGGTGTTCCAGTTGCCCGAACGGGTGGAATGCTGCAGCTTGGCGATAGCGTCGGGCGACCACATATGCTCCTCGCCGCGCGTGCGCCAGGCGTATTCGCCGCCGGTCTCCAGCATGGTGGCCAGCACCGGGTCGTTGCCAAAGGCGGCGACGTGGGTGCGGATGGCCTCCTCGGCAATCTCGAACACGCCCATGCCCTCGACACGGCTGGCGGTGCCGGTGAAGTACTTGGCCACGGTGTCGCTGGACAGGCCCACGCACTCGAACAGCTGCGCGCCGCAGTAGCTCATGTAGGTGGACACGCCCATCTTGGACATGATCTTGGACAGGCCCTTGCCAATGGCCTTGACGTAGTTGTAGATGGCCTTGTCGGCACTGAGCGCACCCGGCAGCTCCTGGTGCATGTCCACCAGGGTTTCGAGCGCCAGGTAGGGGTGCACGGCCTCGGCGCCGTAGCCGGCGAGCACGGCAAAGTGGTGCACCTCGCGCGCCGTGCCGGTCTCCACCACCAGGCCGGTGGTGGTGCGCAGCCCTTCGCGCACCAAATGCTGGTGGATGGCCGACAGCGCCAGCAGCGCGGGAATGGCGACCTGGGTGGCCGACAAATTGCGGTCGCTGATGATGAGGATGTTGGCGCCGCCCTTGATCTCATCGACGGCCTGCGCGCACAGCGAGGCCAGCTTGGCCTCCACGCCCTGCTTGCCCCAGGCCAGCGGGTAGGTGATGTCAATGGTGGCGCTCTTGAACTTGCCGTGCGTGTGCTGCTCGATCTGGCGCAGCTTGGCCATGCCCTCGAAGTCGAGCACGGGCTGGTGCAGCTCCAGCCGCATGGGCGGGTTCACCTGGTTGATGTCCAGCAGGTTCGGCTTGGGGCCGACGAAGGACACCAGGCTCATGACGATGGCCTCGCGGATCGGGTCGATCGGCGGGTTCGTCACCTGCGCAAACATCTGGCGGAAGTAGTTGTAGAGCGGCTTGCTGCGCCCGGAGAGCACGGCCAGCGGGCTGTCGTTGCCCATGGAGCCAATGCCCTCCTCACCGTTGGCGGCCATGGGGGCGAGCAGGAACTTGATGTCTTCCTGCGTGAAGCCAAACGCCTGCTGGCGCTCCAAGAGCGGCAGCGTGGCGGCCGGCGCCTGGAAGTCGGCCGGAATCTGCACGCTGTCGAGCTTGATGCGCAGGTTCTCGATCCACTGCTTGTAGGGCTTGGTGTTGACGATGTTGGCCTTGAGCTCATCGTCTTCGATCAGCCGGCCCTGCTCCAGGTCGATGAGCAGCATCTTGCCCGGCTGCAGGCGCCACTTGCGCAGCACGCGGCTGTCGGGCACGGGCAGCACGCCGGCCTCGGAGGCCAGGATCACCAGGTCGTCGTCGGTCACCACATAGCGCGAGGGGCGCAGGCCGTTGCGATCCAGCGTGGCGCCGATCTGGCGGCCATCGGTGAAGACGATGGACGCCGGGCCGTCCCAGGGTTCGAGCATGGCGGCGTGGTATTCGTAGAAGGCGCGGCGGCGCTCGTCCATGCCCTCGTGCTGCTCCCAGGGCTCGGGAATCATCATCATCACCGCCTGGCTGATCGGGTAGCCGGCCATGGTCAGCAGCTCCAGGCAGTTGTCGAACGTGGCGGTGTCCGACTGGCCGGCAAAGCTGATGGGGTAGAGCTTTTGCAGGTCATCGCCGAGCACGGGCGAGGCCATCACGCCCTCGCGCGCCAGCATCCAGTTGTAGTTGCCGCGCACGGTGTTGATCTCGCCGTTGTGCGCCACATAGCGGTAGGGGTGGGCCAGCGGCCATTCAGGGAAGGTGTTGGTGGAAAACCGCTGGTGCACCAAACCAATGGCCGAGACGCAGCGCTCGTCCGACAGGTCCTTGTAGTACACGCCCACCTGATCGGCCAGCAGCAGGCCCTTGTAAACCACGGTGCGGCTGCTCATGCTGGGCACGTAATACTCTTTGCTGTGCTTGAGCTTGAGGGCCTGGATGGCGGCGCTGGCCGTCTTGCGGATGAAGTACAGCTTGCGCTCCAGGGCGTCCTGCACGATCACGTCCGCACCCCGGCCGATGAACACCTGGCGCAGGATGGGTTCCTTCTCCTGCACGGTGGGCGACATGAGCATGTCGCGGTTCACCGGCACGTCGCGCCAGCCCAGCAGCACCTGGCCTTCGGCCTTGATGGCGCGCTCCATCTCCTGCTCGCAGGCCAGGCGCGAAGCGTGTTCCTTGGGCAAAAAGATCATGCCCACGCCGTACTCGCCCGCCGGCGGCAGCTCCACGCCCTGCTGGGCCATTTCTTCACGGTAGAGCTGGTCCGGAATCTGGATCAGGATGCCCGCACCATCACCCATGAGCTTGTCCGCGCCCACCGCGCCCCGGTGGTCGAGGTTTTCCAGGATCTTGAGTGCGCCAGTGACGATGTCGTGGCGCTTGACCCCCTTGATATGGGCGACGAAGCCCAGGCCACAGGCGTCATGTTCGTTATGGGAGGCATACAGGCCGTGCTGTTGCAGGTGCTGGATCTCGGCAGCCTTGGTCATCGCGCGCTTTCTCAAAATATCGCAGGGAGACACAGACTAATGCATCGCTTCATGCCATGCAAGCATAATAATTGGGGTCAGATTCCAATTAATTCCCGATTGGCTTTTTTGGTTTTTATTTGGGGACACATCAAATTTGATAGCTGCTAACGCTTATCCAGCAAGCGCTGTAGGCTTGTTTTTATTCAGATTCTGGCAACAGTACCGGGCGCCCGGCCCGGCCTTTGCTCACGCGGCGCGTGGTGCGTTGTTGCAGCGAAGACACGAACTCCGGCGCCCCCAGCGCCCAGCCCGCGTGCGCCGAACGGGCAATGTCTTGCTGCTCCCGGGCGGCCAGGCCGGCCTGCACCAGGGCGCCGTAGGCGGCCTCGCGCGCAAACGGCGTGTTGCCCAGCGCCCAGTACAAGGCGTGCGGCGTGAGCAGCGGGTCGCTGCGCCGCCCCATGTGGTGCGCGTAGCCCGACCAGGGGAAGTCGCCCGGCGCAGCCACCATGCCGGCGCGCACCGGGTTGAGGTCGATATAGACCATGCAGGCGAGCAAGTAGCGCTCGGTCTGCACGATGGTGCTGCGGTAGCGCCCCTCCCACAGCGTGCCGCTGCGCTGGTGGCAGCGGTTGAAGTAGCGCACGTAGCTGCGGCCCACGGCCTGCATCATCAGCGGCAGGCCATCGTGCGTTTGCGGCGTGGCCAGCAGGTGGAAATGGTTGTCCATGAGCACGTAGGCGTGCACAGCCACCTGGAATTTGCGCGCCTGCGCCTGCAGCAGCTCCCACATCAAGACGCGGTCAGCGTCCTGCAGAAAAATCGGCTGGCGGTTGTTGCCGCGCTGGATGACGTGGTGCGCGAAGCCGGGAACGGTCAAACGGGGAAGACGGGCCATGGCGCGATTGTGGCCGACGCCGCCGCCCGCACCACCTCAGCGCCGTGCCACCTGCCACAGCCGCCAGCCCAGCAGCAGCGCGATGACGCCGGCGTACACCGCCACCTCGGCAAAGTTGTGCTTGCCCGCCCGCATCCAGAAAAAATGCAGCAACGACAGCAGCGCCACCGCGTACACGCTGCGGTGCAGCGCACGCCAGCGCGCCGCGCCCAGCCAGCGGATCGCCGCCTGCAGCGAAGTGGCCGCCAGCAGCAGCAAGAGCACAAAGGCCAGGGTGCCCACAAAAATAAAAGGCCGCTGGGCGATGTCGTGCAGCATGGCGGGCACGTCAAACCCCCTGTCGAAACCGGCGTAGGCCAGCAGGTGCAGCAGGGCATAAAACGCCACAAACAAACCCACCATGCGCCGAAAGCGTGCCAGCTGCGGCGTGGCGCTGAGCACGCGCAGCGGCGTCACGGCCAGCGCCAGGCATAAAAACCGCAGCGTCCAGAGGCCCAGGGCACGTTCGAGCGCCTCGGCCGGATTGGCGCCCAGGCGATCGGTGGCCGCCGCAAACACCAGCCAGGCCAGCGGCAGCAGGCACAACAGGCCCAGCAACGGCTTGGCCCCGGGGCGCAGCAGCGCAGCGCGCGTTAAAACCACCGCTGCAAGTCCATGCCGGCGTACAGCGGCCCGACCTGGGCCTCGTAGCCGTTGAACGGCAAAGTCGGGCGGCGCTTGGCGAACAGGCCGCCCTCGCCAATGCGCCGCTCGTTCGCCTGGCTCCAGCGCGGGTGCGCCACCTGCGGGTTGACGTTGGAATAAAACCCGTATTCCCGGGGGGCGGCCTTGTTCCAGGCAGTGGCGGGCATGTGTTCCGTCAGGCGGATTTTGACCAGGCTCTTGGCGCTCTTGAAGCCATACTTCCAGGGCACGACCAGGCGCAGCGGCGCGCCGTTTTGCGGCGGCAGCTGCTCGCCGTACATGCCAAAGGCCAGCAGCGTCAGCGGGTGCAGGGCCTCGTCCAGGCGCAGGCCCTCGGTGTAGGGCCAATCGAGCACCTGCGAGCGCACGCCGGGCATGGTGGCCGGGTCGGCCAGGGTGACGAATTCCACAAACTTGGCGCTGCCCAGCGGCTGCACGCGCTGCAGCAGCGCCGACAGCGAGTAGCCCACCCAGGGAATGACCATGGACCAGCCCTCGACGCAGCGCAGGCGGTAGATGCGCTCTTCTTGCGCGCTCAGGCGCAGCAGCGCGTCGATGTCCCAGACCCCGGGGCGCTGCACCAGACCCTCCACCGCCACCGTCCAGGGC
>JAJTBK010000396.1 GCA_021286965.1 Comamonadaceae bacterium
CTACCCCACGGCCGGCAATGCGGCCAGCGAAGAAGAGGCGCAGCCCTTTTACGTGAATGCGCCGTTTGGCATCGTCATGGTGCACAACGGCAACCTGACCAACGCGCACACGCTGCGCCGCGAGCTGTCGGAGACCGACCACCGCCACACCAAGACCGAGAGCGATTCCGAGGTGCTGCTCAACGTGCTGGCGCACGAGCTGGCGCGTGCCAGCCGCGGCGCGCCGCTGCGCAGCGAGGACATCTTCCAGGCCGTGCGCGCGGTGCACAAGCGCATCAAGGGCTCGTATGCCGTGATCGCGCTGATCGCCGGCTACGGCCTGCTGGCGTTCCGCGACCCGTTCGGCATCCGCCCGCTGTGCATGGGCCGCGGCAGCGACGGCACGGTGATGCTGGCCAGCGAGTCCGTGGCGCTGGAGGGCACCAGCCACGTGCTGGAGCGCGACATCGCGCCGGGCGAGGCGGTGTTCCTGCATACCGACGGCCGCATCGAGACGCAGCAGTGCGCCGAGAACCCGCACCTGAACCCCTGCGTGTTCGAGTACGTGTACCTGGCGCGTCCCGATTCGGTCATGGACGGCATCTCCGTCTACCAGGCGCGCCTGAACATGGGCGAGACGCTGGCCAAGCGCGTGATCTCGACCGTGCCGCCAAGCCAGATCGACGCCATCATCCCGATTCCCGAATCGAGCCGCCCCAGCGCCATGCAGCTGGCGCAGCTTCTGGGCTTGCCGTACCGCGAGGGCTTCGTCAAGAACCGCTACGTGGGCCGCACCTTCATCATGCCGGGGCAGGGCGCGCGCAAGAAATCGGTGCGCCAGAAGCTCAACGCCATCGCCAGCGAGTTCAAGGGCAAGCGCGTGCTGTTGGTCGATGATTCCATCGTGCGCGGCACCACTTCCAAAGAGATCGTGCAGATGGCGCGCGACGCCGGCGCCACCAAGGTGTACCTGGCCTCGGCCGCGCCGCCGGTGCGCCACCCCAATGTGTACGGCATCGACATGCCGACACGCGCGGAATTGGTCGCCCATGGCCGCACCGTGGAAGAAGTGCGCCAGTGGATCGGCTGCGACGCCCTGATCTACCAGGACGTGGATGCCATGAAGCAGGCCGTGGGCCGCATCAACCCGCAGGTAGCGGGCTTTGAGGCTTCGTGCTTCGATGGCGTGTACATCACCGGCGATATTTCCGACGCCGAAGTGACCGCCTTGAACGAAGGCCGCAACAGCCAAGCACAGGAAGACGACGAGGACGCGCCCGTTTAACAGCGGACGATGCTCTAAAAAAGAGAGCTGCTAGCGCTTGCGCTGCCTCATTTACAGATGCAAAACATGCTGAAAATGGCTTGTAGCAAGCGCGAGCAGCTCCTATTTTGATAGTTGGAAAACACCATGCATGACCAATCCCTGCCCGAGGGCCTGCACCCCGATACCCTGGCCGTGCGCCAGGCCACGGCGCGCAGCGCCTGGGGCGAGCACAGCGAGGCGCTGTACCTGACCAGCAGCTTTGTGCAAAGCGACTGCGCCAGCGCCGCCGAGCGCTTTGCCAACGCCGAGCTGGGCTATACCTACACGCGCACCGGCAACCCCACCGTCGCCAGCTTCGAGCAGCGCCTGGCGGCCATGGAGGGCGCGGAGTGCGCCATAGCGACCAGCACCGGCATGTCGGCCATCTTGCTGCTGGCGCTCACCGTGCTCAAAAGCGGCGACCACATCGTCGCCTCGCAGTCCATGTTTGGCTCCACCATCAAGCTGCTGGGCAGCGAGATGGCGCGCTTTGGCATCGAAACCACCTTTGTCAGCCAGACCGACGTGGCCGCCTGGCAGGCCGCCATCCGTCCGAACACGCGCCTGCTGTTTGCCGAAACCCCCACCAACCCGCTGACCGACCTGTGCGACATCGCCGCCCTGGCCGAACTGGCGCACGCGCACGGCGCGCTGCTGGCGGTGGACAACAGTTTTTCCTCCCCCGTGCTGCAGCGCCCGGCGCAACTGGGCGCGGACCTGGTGGTGTATTCGGGCACCAAGCTGCTCGACGGCCAGGGCCGCGTCATGGCTGGCGCCGTCTGTGGCAGCCGCGCCCTGGTGGAAAAGGTGATGGCGCCCTTCATGCGCTGCGCGGGGCTCAACCTCTCGCCCTTCAACGCCTGGGTGGTCTTGAAGGGGCTGGAGACGCTGGCGCTGCGCGTCAAGGCGCAAAGCGCCGCCGCGCTGGAGCTGGCCGCCTGGCTGGAGCAGCATCCGAAGGTGGCGCGTGTGTATTACCCCGGCCTCGCCAGTCATCCGCAGCATGAACTGGCCATGCGCCAGCAGGGCGGCCTGGGCGGCACGGTGCTGGCGTTTGACGTCGCCGGGCAGGGCGCACAGCAACTGCGCGCCCACGCCTTCCATGTGGTCGATAGCACGCGCTTATGTTCGATCACCGCCAACCTGGGCGACGTCAAAACCACCATCACCCACCCGGCCAGCACCTCGCACGGGCGCCTCTCGGAAGAACAACGCCAGGCAGCGGGCCTGGGCCAGGGGCTGATTCGCATCTCGGTCGGCCTGGAGCATTTGAACGACTTGAAGGCCGACCTGCTGCGCGGCCTGGATACCTTGCCATGAGCACCACCATGACGACCAAAATACGCACCCGCTTTGCCCCCTCGCCCACGGGCTTTATCCACCTGGGCAACATCCGTTCGGCCCTCTACCCCTGGGCCTTTGCCCGCGCCACGGGCGGTGACTTCATCCTGCGCATCGAAGACACGGACGAGGCGCGCTCCACCCAGGCCAGCGTGGACGTCATCCTGGAAGGCATGGCCTGGCTGCAACTCGACCACGACGAAGGCCCGTTCTACCAAATGCAGCGCATGGCGCGCTACAAGGAAGTTTTGCAGCAGCTCATCGCCAGCGGCCATGTCTACCCCTGCTATATGAGCATGGCGGAGCTCGACGCCCTGCGCGAGCGCCAGACCGTCGCCAAGGAAAAGCCGCGCTACGACGGTACCTGGCGGCCCGAGCCCGGCAAGGTGCTGCCGCCCGTGCCCGAAGGCGTGCAGCCGGTGCTGCGCTTCAAGACGCCGCAGAACGGCGTGGTCGCCTGGGACGACAAGTGCAAGGGCCGCATCGAGTTCCAGAACAGCGAGCTTGACGACCTGGTCATTGCCCGCCCGGCGCAAAACGGCGAGGCCGTGGGCACGCCCACCTACAACTTCTGCGTCTGCGTGGACGATATGGACATGGGCATCACCCACGTCATCCGGGGCGACGACCACGTCAACAACACGCCGCGCCAGATTCATATTTTTGAAGCCCTGGGCGCGCAAGTGCCCGTCTTTGCCCACCTGCCCACCGTGCTCAACGAGCAGGGCGAGAAGATGAGCAAGCGCAATGGCGCCAAGGCCGTGACGCAATACCGCGACGAAGGCTACCTGCCCGACGCCATGGTCAACTACCTGGCGCGCCTGGGCTGGAGCCACGGCGATGATGAAATCTTCTCGCGCGCGCAGTTCCTGGAGTGGTTCAACCTCGACCACCTGGGCAAGAGCGCCGGCCAGTTCGACGAAGCCAAGCTGCGCTGGGTCAACGCCCAGCACCTCAAGGCGCTGGACGATGCGCAGCTGGCTGCGCTGGTCACGCCCTTTGTCGTCAAGGCCGGCGTGGCGCAAGAGCAGCTCGACGAGCGCCTGCCGCGCATCTGCGCCTTGTTCAAGGACCGCTGCGAAACCCTGGTCGATCTGGCGCGCTGGATTGCCTTGTTCTACGTGGATGCCATTGAGCGCAACGCCGAGGACTACGCCCAGCATGTCACGCCCGCAGCCCAGCCCTTGCTGGACGCCTTTGCCGCCGCCATGCAGGCTGTGCAGTGGAACAAAGAGGCCATTGCCGCAGCCCTCAAGGCCGTGCTCAAGGAGCAGGGCGCGAAGATGCCGCAACTGGCCATGCCGCTGCGCGTGCTCACCGTGGGCTGCGCACACACACCTTCGGTCGATGCAGTGCTGGAATTGCTCGGGCGCGAAAAAGTTTGTGCGAGATTGAAAAACAGCTAAAAACCTGCCCTATAATTCGAGGCTCAGCAGATGACGACAGTAATTCAAAAGACTGTCGAAATCGAAGTGGGGGTATAGCTCAGCTGGGAGAGCGCTTGCATGGCATGCAAGAGGTCATCGGTTCGATCCCGTTTACCTCCACCAAGGTTTTTCGAAAATCGAGAAATCGGTTCTTAGGTTTTGACCCTATCGTCTAGAGGCCTAGGACATCACCCTTTCACGGTGAGTACCGGGGTTCGAATCCCCGTAGGGTCGCCAAGTTTTGTTGCACTTGGCCTCGCAAGAGGCGTAAAGCAACACCGACGCGGAGTGGTAGTTCAGTCGGTTAGAATACCGGCCTGTCACGCCGGGGGTCGCGGGTTCGAGTCCCGTCCACTCCGCCAGTTATACGAAAGCCTTGCAGGTTCACACTTGCAAGGCTTTTTTGTTGGGGTTTTTACGCCATGCCTGCTGCCGCATTCCTGCCTACGACCGCATCTGCTGCCCCGCTGCGCTTCGATAGCGTCGATGCCTTGCGTGGCCTGGCCATGGTGTGGATGACGGTGTTTCACTTTTGCTTCGACCTGAGCCACTTCGGCTTGTGGCCGCAAAATTTTCTTGGTGATCCCTTCTGGACCTGGCAGCGTAGCGCCATCGTCAGCCTGTTTGTATTTTGTGCCGGCCTGGGGCAGGCGATGGCCCTGCACCAAGGGCAGGGATGGGGGCGGTTTCGCCGGCGTTGGCTGCAGATCGGGGCTGGGGCCTTGCTGGTCTCGGCGGGTTCGTACCTCATGTTTCCGCGCAGCTTCATCTACTTTGGCGTTTTGCATGGCATGGCGGTGATGCTGTTGCTGCTGCGCCCACTGGCCGGAAGCGGGGCTTGGCTCTGGCCCCTGGGGGTGCTCGCCTTGGGGCTGCCCTGGGGGGCAGAGCAGCTTTTGAACGGCCCCTGGGCGATGGCGGCGCCTTGGTTCGATAGCCGGCTGCTCAATGGCCTGGGGCTCATCAGCCACAAGCCCTTCACCGAGGACTATGTACCCGTGCTGCCTTGGCTGGGCGTGATGTGCTGGGGCCTTGCCGCAGGCCAGTGGCTGCTGCGCCGGCATCCGCTGCGGCTGGCCCAGCCCCTGGGGGGGGTGGGGCGCAGGCTGGCGCTGCTGGGGCGCTGGAGCCTGAGCTACTACTTGCTGCATCAGCCGGTGTTGCTCGGTTTGCTGGCGCTTTTCATGTTTTTGCGGACATAAAAAAACGCGGCCAGGGCCGCGTTCGGGGTGGGCAGGACGCTTTATTCGACCTTGGCCTTGGTGCGCAGATCTTCCTGGAACTGCCCGAGCTTTTGCTGCTGCAGCTGTTGGGCGATCTGGGGCTTGACGTCGTCAAGCTTCGGCAGCTGGGCCTGGCGCTCGTCGTCGAGGCGGATGATGTGCCAGCCGAATTGGCTCTTGACCGGCTCGGTCGTCATCTCGCCCTTCTTGAGCTTGAGCATGGCTTCGGTGAACTCGCTCACGTAGCTGCTGGGGTTGGCCCAGTCGAGATCGCCGCCGCGTGCGCCGGAGCCCGGATCCTTGGACTTCTTCTTGGCGATGTCCTCGAACTTTGCGCCCTTCTTGATCGAAGCGATGATGGCCTTGGCCTCGTCTTCCTTTTCCACCAGGATGTGGCTGGCCTTGTATTCCTTGCCGCTGTTGGCGGCGACGAACTTGTCGTACTCGGCCTGAATTTCGGCGTCGGTCACCGGGTTCTTCTTTTGGTAGTCGGTGAACAGCTCGCGGATCAGGATGGTCTGGCGGGCCAGTTCCATCTGGTTCTTGTAGTCGGCGGTCGCTTCCAGGCCGCGCTTTTGCGCTTCTTGCAGGAAGATTTCGCGGGCGATGACTTCTTCCTTGATCTGGTTCTCAACTTCCGGTGTGATCGGGCGGCCCGAACGCTCGACCTGCTGGCGCAGCACGTCAGCGCGTGCCGAAGGCACGGGTTTGCCGTTGACGATGGCCAGGTTTTGTGCGGCGGCGGGCAGTGCAACGGCGCCCAACACAGCGGCGGCCACGAGGCCGGACAAGAGCTTTTGCTTCATGAAATATCCAAACAACGAGGAATGTTGGCAGGCAGGGCCGTGTAGACAGGGCCTGCTCAGAGAAGTTCAATCGCCAGCGCGTGCAGGCCCTGATCCATGAATTCTTGCAGCGCATCATACACAAGGCGATGCTGCGCCACGCGCGATTTGCCGGCCAATTGCGGCGCTGCAATACGCACGCGGAAATGGGTGCCAAAGCCGGTGCCGTTGGCGCCGGCATGACCGATGTGCTGGCCGCTTTCGTCGATGACTTCGAGCTGCGTGGGTGCCAGGCGCTCGCGCAGGCGGGCTTCGAGGGCGGCGGCGGTGGTCGAAAAAGGATTGCTCATGGTTGTATGTTCGGGGAGTCGTTGTCTGTGGCAGGAGGGGTGTCTTGCATGTGGCGGCTCAGGTACAGGCCCTGGGCGATGACGAACACCAGCATCAGTCCCATGCCGCCAAAGAGTTTGAAGTTGACCCAGGTGTCGGTGTCGAAGGTGTAGGCCACCCACAGGTTGAGCAGGCCCATGGTGGCAAAAAATCCGGCCCAGCTCCAATTGAGGCGCAGCCATACCGGCTCCGGCAGCGTCATTTGTGCCTGCATCAGCGTGCGGATGAGGTTTTTGCGCCAGACCAGCTGGCCCAGCACCAGGGCCGAGCCCATGAGCCAGTACAGCACGGTGGGTTTCCACTTGATGAAGGTTTCGCTGTGTGCCAGCAGCGTCGCGCCGCCAAAGACGACGATCACGCCCAGGCTGAGCCACTGCATGGGCTCGACCTTGCCGTGGTGCCAGCGCAGGTAGGCAATTTGCAGCACCGTGGCGGCGATCGCCACCGCCGTTGCGGTGTAAATACCCCAGGCCTTGAAGGCGGCAAAAAACAGGAAGATGGGGAAAAAGTCGATCAAAAATTTCATGGCGGGCAGCTCAAGGGCCGGCCGGCTCGAAAGCCAGTGCGGCGGAGTTCATGCAGTAGCGCAGGCCGGTGGGCGCAGGGCCGTCGGCAAAGACGTGGCCCAGGTGCGCGCCGCATTGGGCGCACACGGTTTCGGTGCGCACCATGGCGTGGCTGCGATCTTCGATCTCGGCGATGGCGCCGGGCAGGGCCTGCCAAAAGCTGGGCCAGCCGCAGCCGGGATCGAATTTGTGGGCGGCCTCAAACAGGGGCGCGCCGCAGCACATGCAATGGTAACGGCCTGCCGCCCAGTGCTGCTCGTAGCGGCCGCTGAAGGGGCGCTCGGTGGCGGCGCGGCGCGTGATGGCGAAGGCGCCGGGTTCGGCACCCCGCGCCTGCAGCAGGGCTTGCCATTGGGCATCGGTGTGGGTGATGGGGTAGGGCATGGCCGGGCCAATGCAAAAGCCGTGGAGGTGGCCATTGTCGGCCAGCGGTGCCGGCCCGTGCACTTGCGGGGTCAAGCCGAGGCGGCCGTGGCCAGGAATTGGTCGAGCGCGGTGTCGTCGAGGATGGCGACGCGGCCAAAGTCCAGGCCGACGATACCCGCTGCTGCCAGTGCGCCCAGGGCGCGGTTGATGGTTTGGCGCGAGAGCCCGGCGAGCTGTCCCAGCTCCTCCTGGGTGATGTCCAGGCGCCGGCGGCTGCGCCAGAACAGGCGGCTGAGCTGCAACGCCACGCGCTGCTCGGCCGAGCGCGTGCGTCCGGCCTCGATGATGGTCAGGGCCTGGCCCAGGCGCAGGTTGATGTGCTGCGCCAGGTACTGGTTGAACTCCAGGCTGCCGGCGTGCAGGTGCTCGAACAAGGCCAGGGGCAGGCATAGCAGGCGTGTCGGGCGCAGGGCGATGACTTCATAGCGCTGCGCCTCGGCCCGCATGGCGGTGCCCTCGCCAAACCATTCGCCGTCGGGTACGCCGATGAAGGCCGCCGTGCGTGCCCGGTGCTGGGTGCTGCGCAGCATCACCAGGCCCGAGAGCACGGCGTGCCAGCCCTGCGCCGGGCTGCCGGCGGGCAGCAGCACGGCGCCCTTGGCGCCCTGCGTTTCATAGACGCCAGAGCGCACTTCTTGTTGCAATTTTGCCTCCAGGCTGGCGAACCATGGTTGGCGGCAAATAAAGCGCTCGGCAGGGCTGGCTAGGCAGAACATGGCGGCATTTTGACGGTTTTTGTTGGCTTTTTTTAGGGGAAACCCTTGATAAATGTCTGTATGGCGACAGGTTTTGGCAGCCCGATCGCTGCCCGCCACACTGCCGGCTTTTCGTCATCACAAGCCACCGTGGAGGGAGAGAACAATGTGGAACAAGCGTGCATTCATTGCCGGCCTGGGCGTCGCCGCCCTGGCCCCCTGGAGCCTGGCGCGGGCTGCCCAGGGCGTTACCGAGAGTGAAATCATCATCGGCGAGTCGCTCGACCTGAGCGGCCCCTTGGCGCAGATGGCGCCCGACATGCAGCGCGCGGTGCACAGCTACTTCGAGCACGTCAATGCCCAGGGTGGCGTGCACGGCCGGCGCCTGCGCCTGGTAACGCTCGACGACGGCTACCGGCCCGAGGCGACGGTGAAGAACGTCACCAAGCTGATTGATGAAAACAACGTCTTCGCCCTGTGCAACGTCACCGGGACGGCCAACGTTGCCGCCATCCTGCCACTGCTGGCCAAGGAAAGCCCGCCGCTGCCGCTGATCGCGCCCTTCACCGGTGCGGATCTGATCCGTGAGCCAGCGATCGACCACGTGTTCAACATCCGCGCCAGCTATGGCGACGAGGTGGAAAAGCTGGTGCAGCACCTGAGCACCATCGGCGTGCCACGCATTGCCGTGCTCTGGACCGACAACGCCTTTGGCAAGGACGGCCTGGCCGGGGCGCACGACGCCCTGCGCAAGCGCGGGCAAAAGTTGCACGCCGAGGCCTCCATCGCCCCCGACCTGTCGGATCTGCCATCGGCGGTGCAAAAACTCAGCGCCAGCGAGCCCAACTCCATCATCATGGTCACCGCCGGTGCGCCGACGGTGGCCTTCATCAAGGCCTACCGCAAGCTCAACCGCGCCACGCGCTTCTACACCCTGTCGGTCATGGGCACGCAGGCCACGCTGCGCGCGTTGGGCGAGGACGGCGTGGGCGTGGTCGTCACCACCGTCGTGCCCTTTCCCTGGAGCCAGGGCCTGCCGCTGGCGCGCGAGTACCGCCAGGCGCTGGAGAAAAATGGCTTCAAGGACAACGTCTCGTTCATCGGCCTGGAGGCGTACATCAACGCCAAGGTGCTGGTCGAGGGCCTGCGCCGCGCCGGCAAGGACTTGACGCGCCCGCGTTTCATCCAGGCGCTCGAATCCATTCGCCGCCTGGACATTGGCGGCTTCGAGGTCGATTACGGCAAGGGCGTGCGCCAGGGTTCCCGGTTCGTCGATCTCACCTACATTGGCCAGGGCGAGCGCTTCACCCGCTAGGATGGCGGCGGCCTCGTCACCAACAACGACTTCAGGAGACTCCATGCTGGGCTTGATGCAGAACCAACCGCTGTTGATTTCTTCCCTCCTCACCTTTGCCGAGCGCCACCATGGCGATGGCGAGATCGTCTCGCGCCGGGTCGAAGGCGACATCCACCGCACCACTTACCGCCAGCTGGCGGGCCGCGCACGCCAGCTCGCCAGTGCCCTCGACGCCCAGGGCCTGGCCATGGGCGAGCGCGTTGCCTCCATCGCCTGGAACGGCTACCGCCACATGGAGATGTACTTTGGCGTCTCGGGCTCGGGCCGCGTGCTGCACACCATCAACCCGCGCCTGCACCCCGAGCAAATCGCCTGGGTCGTCAACCACGCCGAAGACCGCGTGCTGTGCTTTGATATGACGTTTTTGCCCATCGTGCAGGCCATTCACAGCCACTGCCCGACGGTGCAAAAGTGGGTGATGCTGTGCGATGCCGATAAATTGCCCGCCGATAGCGGCATTCCCAACCTGGTGAGCTACGAAGCCTGGATTGGTGCCATGCGCACCGACTACGCCTGGCCGCAGTTCGATGAGAACACCGCGTCCAGCATCTGCTACACCAGTGGCACCACCGGCAACCCCAAGGGCGTGCTCTATAGCCACCGCTCCAGCGTGCTGCACGCCTACGCGGCGGCGCTGCCCGATGTGATGTGCCTGTCGTCGCGCGATGCCGTGCTGCCGGTCGTGCCCATGTTCCACGTCAACGCCTGGGGCATTCCGTACTCGGCGGCGCTCACCGGCTGCAAGCTGGTGTTCCCCGGCCCGGCGCTCGACGGCAAATCGGTGTACGAGCTGATCGAGGCCGAGGGCGTGACCTTTGCCGCCGGCGTGCCCACCGTCTGGCAGATGCTGCTGACCCACGTGCGCAGCCAGGGGCAAAAATTCAGCAGCCTGACGCGCACGGTGATTGGCGGCGCCGCCTGCCCACCGGCCATGATTGCCGCCTTTGAGGACGAATTTGGCGTGCACGTGCTGCACGCCTGGGGCATGACCGAAACCAGCCCGCTGGGCACCCTGTGCACGCCGAAGAAAAAGCAATTGGCATGGCCGCTAGAGCAGCAGCGCGCCCTGCAGCAAAAGCAGGGCCGGGCGATCTGCGGCGTGGACATGAAAATCGTCGGTGGTGACGGCCAGGAGCTGCCCTGGGACGGCAAAACCTACGGTGACCTGCTGGTGCGCGGCCCCTGGATTCTGGAGCGCTACTTCAAGGGCGACAGCCCGCTGGTGGAGGACGCCAGCGGCCTGGGCTGGTTCCCCACGGGCGACGTCGCCACCATCGACGCTGACGGCTTCATGCACATTACCGACCGCAGCAAGGACGTGATCAAGTCCGGCGGCGAATGGATCAGCTCCATCGACGTGGAAAACATCGCCATGGGCCACCCGGCCGTGGCCATGGCCGCTTGCATTGGTATGCCGCACCCCAAATGGGATGAGCGCCCCATCGTCGCCATCGCCCTCAAGCCCGGTGCCAGCGCCACGCGCGAGGACATTCTGGCCTTCTACGAAGGCAAGACCGCCAAGTGGCAAATCCCGGACGACGTGGTATTCGTCGATGCCATCCCGTTGGGCGCCACCGGCAAGATGCTCAAAACCCGGCTGCGTGAACAGCTCGCCGGGTACAAGTTGCCGGGTTTGTAAAACCAGGCCGCTGGCACGTTATAAAGCCCGACGCGTTCGGGCTTTCTTTTTTCTTCCATGGCAACGGGCCTTGCACTTTTTCTTCTGACCTTGCTCAACGGCGTCAGCTACGGCCTGCTGCTGTTCATGCTCAGTGCCGGGCTGACGGTGATTTTCAGCCTCATGGGCGTGCTCAACTTTGCGCACGCCAGCTTCTACATGCTGGGTGCTTACCTGGCTTACCAGCTCAGCGCGGCCCTGGGGTTTTGGCTGGCGTTGCTGCTCGCGCCCCTGCTGGTGGGGCTGCTGGGGGCGCTGTTTCAGCGCTATTGCCTGCGCCGTGTGCAGCGCTCGGGCCATGTGGCTGAAATGCTGGCGACCTTTGGCCTGTCGTACCTGCTGCTGGAGCTGGTGCAACTGCTGTGGGGGCGCGCGAGCCTGCCCTGGAGCCTGCCGCCGCTGCTGCAAGGCCCGCTGTGGACGCTGCACGGCGTGCAGTTCCCGCGTGCCCGTGCCTTCATCATGCTGGTGGCGCTGGCCATGTTCGGGCTGCTGTGGCTGCTGCTGGTGCGCACCCGCGCCGGGTTGCTGCTGCGGGCGGCGCTGACCCAGCCGAGCATGGTGCAGGCCCTGGGTCACGACCTGCCGCTGCTGCACACGCTGGTGTTTGGCGGCGGCTGCGCGCTTGCGGCCCTGGCCGGGGTGCTGGGCGGGGGCAGCTACGTCACCGAGCCGGCGATGGCGGCGGCGCTCGGGCCCATCGTCTTCGTGGTGGTGGTCGTGGGGGGCATCGGTTCGCTGGGCGGGGCTTTCTGGGCGGCGCTGCTCATTGGCTGCCTGCAAACCTTTGCCGTGGCCGCTGAGGGCCGGCTGTGGAATGTGCCGCTGGCGCAGCTGGCACCGCTGCTGCCGTACCTGCTGCTGGTGCTCATGCTGCTGTGGCGCCCGCAGGGCCTGCGCGGGGCCGAGGGAGGCTAGGGCGGTGCTGCACGGCCATTCCTGGCGCGCCTGGGCGCTGTACGCCCTGGCCCTGTTCGCCGCGCCCATGCTGTGGCCCAGCAGCCTGGCGCTGACGCTGCTGGCGCAGATGGCCATCCTGAGCGTGATCTGCCTGTCGTACAACATGCTGTGGGGCCAGGGCGGAATGCTCAGTTTTGGCCATGCGGTGTACTCCGGCCTGGGGGCGCTGGCCACCATCCACGCCATGCGCTGGGCCGGTGCCGGCCTGCTGCCGCTGCCGTTGCCGCTGCTGCCCCTGGTGGGGGCCCTGGCCGGCCTGCTGGGCGCGCTGTTGCTCGGCTGGGTGACGACGCAGCGCGCCGGCACGGCCCTGGCCATGATCAGCCTGGGCCTGGGCGAGCTGGTGCTGGCGCTGGTGCTGATGTGGCCCCAGGTCTTTGGCGGCGAGGGCGGCGTGAGTGCCGACCGTGTCTATGGCGCGCCCTGGTGGGGGCTGGACTTTGGCCCGGCGCGGCAGGTGTACTACCTGATTGCCGCCTATGGCCTGCTGTGCAGCGGCGCCATGTATGCCTTCACCACCACGCCCCTGGGGCGCCTGCTCAACGCTGCACGCGACAACCCCGAGCGCCTGGCCTTCATCGGCTACGACCCGCGCTGGGTGCGCTACCTGGCGTTCGTGCTCGCGGGCGGCTTTGCCGGCGTGGGCGGGGCGCTGGCGGCGGTGTTTTTCGAGGTCGTGACGGCAGCCGACAGCGTCAGCATGGCGCGCTCGGGCAGCTACCTGCTGTTCACCTTTTTGGGCGGCGCCGGGTATTTCTTTGGCCCGGTGCTGGGCGCCGTGCTGCTGGTGCTGTGCACGGTGCTGCTGTCGCAGTGGACGCCGGCCTGGCAGCTGTACCTGGGGCTGCTGTTTCTGGCCATGGTGCTGTGGGCGCCGGGCGGGCTTGCCGGGCTGCTGGCGCGCGCTGGCGCCTGGCGGCGCCAGGGATGGGCCTGGGTGGCGCTGGGCAGCTGCGCTCTGCTGGCGCTGCTCGGGCTGGTGCTGCTGGTGGAGCTGGCCTACCAGCGCCAGCAAAGCGCGCTGCTGGGGCCGCAGCTGGTGTTTTGGGGCCTGCCGCTGGACGTGCGCAGCCCCGACCCCTGGGGCGCAGCCGTGCTGCTGCAGGCCACGGGTGTAGGGCTGTGGGCGCTGTGCCGGCGTGCCGTGGCCGGGGAGGGTGCATGAACGCCCCGGCTCCAGCTCCAGCCCCCGCCCTGGCGCTGCGCGCGCTGCACAAAAGCTATGGCGCCAGCGTGGTGCTGCGCGGCGTTGATCTGGCGCTACGCGCGGGTGAGCGCGTGGCCCTCATCGGCCCTAATGGCGCCGGCAAATCGACGCTGCTCGACCTCATCAGCGGGCGCCAGGCCCCCAGCAGCGGCCAGGTGTGGCTGCATGGCCAGCGCGTGGATGGCTGGGCGCCGCAGCGCATCTACCGCCAGGGCCTGGGGCGCAGCTTTCAGGTCAGCCAGCTGTTTGGCACGCTCTCGGTGCGCGACAACCTGCGCTGCAGCCTGCTGTGGCGCCTGGGCCATGGCTACGCTTTTTGGCGCCGGCTGGCGCATTTGCGCGCTGTGAATGCGCAGGTGGAGCAGCTGCTGGCCCAGCTGGGCTTGCAAGAGGGGGCCGATACCCCGGCGGCGCAGCTGGGCTACGCCGAGCAGCGCGCGCTGGAGCTGGGCATGGCCGTGGCCGGGCCGGCGCGGGTGCTGCTGCTCGACGAGCCCACGGCGGGCATGAGTGCGGCGCAGGCGCAGCGCATGGTGGCGCTGATTCGCCAGCTGTGCGCCGGGCGCACGCTGCTGCTGGTGGAACACGATATGGAAGTGGTGTTTGGCCTGGCCGAGCGCATTGCGGTGCTGGTGGCGGGCGAAGTCATCGCTTTTGACCGCCCCGAGACGGTGCGCGCCAACGCGCAAGTGCAAGCGGCCTACCTGGGAGGGCTCGATGCTGCAACTGCATGAGCTGCACGCGCACTACGGTGCCAGCCACGTGCTGCGCGGCGTCAGCCTCTGCGTGCGCCCGGGCGAGATCGTGGCCCTGCTCGGGCGCAACGGCAGCGGGCGCTCCACCCTGGCACGCGCCCTCATGGGCCTGCTGCCCTGGCAGGGCCAGCTGCTGTGGCAGGGGCGCAGCCTGGCCGGGCTGGCATCGCACCAGATTGCCCGCCGGGGCCTGGGCTACGTGCCCGAGGGGCGCGAGGTGTTTGCCAACCTGAGCGTGCAGCACAACCTGCTGCTGGGGCAAAAAAGCGCTGGCGCCAGCCTGGCGCTGCACGAGGCGTACGCGCTCTTCCCGGCGCTGCAGGCGCGCGCCCAGGTGGCCGCCGGGCGCCTCTCGGGCGGCGAGCAGCAAATGCTGGCGCTGGCGCGCACCCTCATGGGGCGGCCGCAGTGCCTGCTGGTCGATGAACCCACCGAGGGCCTGGCGCCCGCCGTCGTGGCGCAGGTGGCCGCCTGCCTACAGGCGCAGCGCGCCGCTGGTGTGGCAGTGCTGTTGATTGAGCAAAAGCGCCCGCTCGCCCTGGCCCTGGCCGACCGCGTACTGCTCATGGGGCAGGGCCGTATCGTCTTTGAAGGCTCCCCCGCCGCCTTGCAGGCCCAGCCGCAGCTGCAGCAGCAGTGGCTGGGGGTTTGAGTGTAAAAAATGGCTCTAACGCTTGATAGATAAGCGTGAGTAGCTATAAAAATAATAGTACCCAGCAGGCTGGTAATGTCCCGTGTGAGACAAGAACCCAGGCCGGGCGGCTCTAGACTTTTAAAAAACGCACGAGCGTTCTTTTTTCTTGTCTTTCCACAGGAGCAACAGCATGAGCGCTGAATACCAAGTCCACGGCGATGTGGCCGTGATCACCTTGAACAACCCGCCCGTCAACGGGCTGGGCCTGGCCACGCGCCAGGGCATCGTCGCGGCGCTGGCGCAGGCCGAGCAGGATGCGGCGGTGCAGGCCATCGTCCTCACGGGCGCGGGCAAAGCGTTCAGCGGCGGTGCCGACATCACCGAATTCGGCACCGACCGCGCCTTTGCCGAACCCAATCTGCACACCGTCATCGCCGCCATCGAGCAATGCGCCAAGCCCGTGGTGGCGGCGCTGCACAGCGTCGCCATGGGCGGCGGGCTGGAGCTGGCGCTGGGCTGCCACTACCGCATTGCTGCGCCCGGCACCAGCGTGGCCCTGCCCGAGGTCAAGCTCGGCCTGCTGCCCGGCGCGGGCGGCACGCAGCGCCTGCCGCGCGCCCTGGGGGTGGAGGCGGCGCTGAACCTCATCGTCAGCGGTGAAACCGTCAAGAGCGAAATGTTGGCCTTCGTGCCCGGGCAAAAACTGTTCGACAAGCTCGCCGCCAGCGCCCAATCGTTGGCCGAAGAAGCCCTGGCCTTTGCCCGCAGCGTCGCCAGCGTGCGCCCGCTGCCGCTGGTCAGCAGCCTGCCGTGCAAGCACCCGCAGGGCGATGCGTACTTTCAGTTTGCGCGCAACATGGCCAAGGGCATGGCCAAAAACTTCCCGGCCCCGGCGAAATGCGTCGATGCCGTCCAAGCTGCAACCCAGAAAAAATTTGCCGATGGCCTGGCCGCCGAGCGCGCGCTGTTCATCGAGCTGATGTGGGGCAGCGAATCGCGCGCCCTGCGCCACCTGTTCCTGGCCGAACGCGCTGCCAGCAAGATCCCGGACGTGCCTTCGAGCACGCCGCAGCGCACCATCGCTGCCGTGGGCGTGATTGGCGCCGGCACCATGGGCGGCGGCATTGCCATGAACTTCCTCAACGCCGGCATCCCCGTCAAGCTGCTGGAGACCAAGCCCGAAGCCCTGGAGCGCGGCATCGCCACCATCCGCAAGAACTACGAAGCCCAGGTGGCGAAGAAAAAGCTCAAGCAAGACAAGTACGAGCAGCGCATGGCCCTGCTGTCGAGCACGCTGGACTACGCCGATTTGAAGGACGCCGACCTCATCATCGAAGCCGTGTTCGAGGACATGGGCGTGAAGGGATCGGTGTTCAAGCAGCTCGACGCCGTCGCCAAGCCCGGCGCCATTCTGGCGAGCAACACCTCCACGCTCGATTTGAACCACATTGCCGCCTTCACCCACCGCCCGCAAGACGTGGTCGGCCTGCACTTCTTCAGCCCGGCCAACATCATGAAGCTGCTCGAAGTGGTGCGCGGCGAAAAAACCGCCAATGACGTGCTCGCTACCGTCATGGCCGTGGCGAAAAAAATCCGCAAGACGGCGGTGCTCTCGGGCGTGTGCGACGGCTTTATCGGCAACCGCATGATCGAGCGCTACAGCCAGCAGGCGGGCTTTTTGCTCGACGAAGGCTGCACCCCGGCGCAGGTCGATAAGGCTGCCGAAAAATTCGGCTTTGCCATGGGCCCCTTCCGTATGGGCGACCTCGCCGGCAACGACATCGGCTGGGCCATCCGCAAGCGCCGTGCGGTCGAGCGTCCCGACCTCAAATACAGCAAAACCGCTGATTTGCTGTGCGAACAGGGCCGCTTCGGCCAGAAAACCGGCGCCGGCTGGTACGACTACCTGCCGGGCCGGCGCGACGCCATCCCCAACGCCGAGGTCGTCGCCATGATCGAGGCCAACCGCCAGGCCCAGGGCATTACGGCGCGCAAGATTTCGGACGAAGAAATCGTGCAGCGCCTGGTGTTCAGCCTGGTCAACGAAGCCGCCCACATCCTCGAAGAAGGCATTGCCACCAAGGCCAGCGACATCGACGTCGTTTACATCTTTGGCTACGGCTTCCCCGTGCACCGGGGCGGGCCGCTGTGCTACGCCAACGAAGTCGGCCTGTTCAACGTCGTACGCGCCATGCAGCGCTTTGGCCAAAACCCGCTCGACGACGCTGCTTTCTGGCAACCCGCGCCGCTGCTGCAGCGCCTGGTGGCGCAAGGCAAGCAGTTCTAACCGCCCCGTATTCAAGGAAATAGCGTTATGACTTCCGCAGTAATCGTCTCCACCGCCCGCACCCCCCTGGCCAAGAGCTGGAAGGGCGCCTTCAACATGACCTACGGCGCCACCCTGGGCGGCCACGCCGTGCAGCACGCCGTGCAGCGCGCCGGCATTGACGGCGCCCTGGTCGAAGACGTCATCATGGGCTGCGCCCTGCCCGAAGGCACCACGGGCGCCAACGTGGCGCGCCTGATCGCCATCCGCGCCGGCCTGCCCGTCACCGCCTCGGGCCTGACCATCAACCGCTTCTGCTCGTCGGGCCTGCAATCGATCGCCCTGGCGGCGCAGCGCATCATCGCCGGCGAGAACGACGTGCTCGTCGCCGGCGGCGTGGAAAGCATCTCCTGCGTGCAGCAAGAGGTGAACATGCACATGGCGCAAGACCCCGAGCTGTATGCCGCCAAGCCCGAAATTTACTGGAACATGCTGCAAACGGCCGAGAACGTCGCCAAACGCTACGGCATTGGCCGCGACGCCATGGATGAATACGGCGCCGCCAGCCAGCAAAAAGCCTGCGCTGCGCAGGCCGCCGGCTTGTTCGATGCGGAAATTGCCCCCATCACCGTCACTGCCGGCATTGCTGACAAGACCCTGGGCCTTATCACCAAGCAAGTCACCGTCAGCCGCGACGAAGGCACGCGCGAAGGCACCACGGCAGAAGGCATCAGTGGCCTCAAGAGCGCCATGCCCGGTGGCCTCATCACCGCCGGCAACGCCAGCCAGTTCAGCGACGGCGCCGGCGCCTGCGTGGTGGTGAGCGAGGACTTCGCCAGCCGCAACAACCTGCAGCCCCTGGGCCGCTTCCTCGGCTTCGCCGTGGCGGGCTGCGAGCCCGATGAGATGGGCATCGGCCCGGTGTTCGCCGTTCCCAAGGTGCTGAAGAAACTGGGCCTGACGGTGCAGGACATCGACCTGTGGGAGCTGAACGAGGCCTTCGCCGTGCAGGTGCTCTACTGCCGCGACACGCTCGGCATTCCCAATGACCGCCTGAACGTCAACGGCGGCGCCATTGCCCTGGGCCACCCCTACGGCGTCTCCG
>JAJTBK010000542.1 GCA_021286965.1 Comamonadaceae bacterium
TGTGGAGCGCATCATCGGCCATTTGGTGCACAACGCTCTCGATGCCACGGACGAAGGCGGCAAGGTCTGGATCAAGATCGAGCGCCAGGCCAGCCAGGCGTGCGTCGAGGTGGGCGACAGCGGTGTCGGCATGAGCGCCGAGTTCATCGAAACGCGTCTGTTCAAGCCGTTCCAGAGCACCAAGGAAGCCGGCATGGGCATTGGCACTTACGAAAGCTTTCAGTACGTGCAGGAGCTGGGCGGCAAAATTTTGGTCGACAGTCAGCCCGGCCAGGGGACCGTGATCCGCCTACTGCTGCCGGCCATGGATTTGTTTTCTGATGCCGAGACTACGGCCTAGGAGTGCGCATGGATGGGGAAAAACTACGCCCGCTGCTGATCGTCGAAGACGACCTGGCACTGCAAAAACAAATCAAGTGGTCGCTCGACCGCTACGAGTCCGTGGTGGCCGGTGATGGCGAGAGTGCCATGGCACAGGTACGCCGGTATGCGCCGGCGGTGGTCACCATGGATTTGGGGTTGCCGCCGGATGCCGATGCCGTGTCCGAAGGCTTTCGGCTGCTCGAACAGATCATCGCTGCCGATCCGGATACCAAGGTCATCGTGCTCACGGGGCAGAACGACCAGTCCCATGCCCTGCAGGCTGTGGCTGGTGGCGCCTACGACTTTCTGAGCAAGCCGTTCGAGCCCGAAGTGCTGAACCTGATCGTCGAACGCGCTTATCGGATGCACCAGCTGCAGGCCGAGAACAAGCGCCTGCGCGCCCTGCAGTTGCCCGAGGGCTGCGCTGGCTTGTTGACGCGCGATCCGCAGATGCTGCGGCTGTGCCGCACGATCGAGAAAGTGGCGGCCACCAACGTCTCCGTCATGCTGCTGGGCGAGAGCGGCACCGGCAAAGAGGTGCTGGCCCGCAGCCTGCACCAGCAGTCGCCGCGCCGGGCGGGCCGGTTCGTCGCCATCAACTGCGCGGCGATTCCCGACAACCTCCTGGAAAGTGAGTTGTTCGGCTACGAAAAAGGGGCCTTCACCGGCGCCGCCAAGACCACGCCCGGCAAAATCGAGACGGCCCACGGCGGTACGTTGATGCTCGATGAAATTGGCGACATGCCGTTGCCGTTGCAGGCCAAGTTGCTGCGTTTTTTGCAGGAACGGGTGCTCGAACGTGTCGGTGGGCGCCAGGAAATACCAGTCGATGTGCGCGTGGTGTGCGCCACGCACCAGAACCTGCAGCAGGGCGTGAAGGACGGGCGTTTCCGCGAGGATCTGTACTACCGGCTGGCCGAGATCGTGGTCGATATTCCGCCGCTGCGCGCGCGGGTGGGTGATGCGGCCTTGCTGGCCCATGCCTTCGTGCGCCGCTTTGGCCAAGAGTATGGGCGCAGCCTGGTGCTGGCCGACGATGCCTTGCACGCCATCGAATCCTACGCCTGGCCCGGCAACATCCGCGAGCTGGAAAATTGCATCAAGCGTGCCACCATCATGGCCGATGCGGCGCAGATCACGGCCGACGATATCGGGCTGCCTGGTTCGGCTGGGGCTGCTGGCGGCCGTCCCCTGGGGCTGCGCGAGACACGAGAAGCCGCCGAGCAACAGGCTGTGCTGGCAGCCCTGGCGCGCGCCGACGGTACGGTGGCCAAGGCCGCCGACCTGTTGGGCGTGAGCCGTCCGACCCTGTACGACCTGATGCACCGCTTTGGCCTCAAACCCTGAGCCCTTGCCACTTTCTGGAGGATGACCATGAATGCCCGTGTGATACCCCCCCTGGTGACCTGTAGCGTGCTGTCGGCAGCTTTGTGGCTGGCTAGCTGCGGCAGCGGCGACCCGGAGAAATTGCTTGCTTCGGCCCAGGGCTACCTGCAGCGCCAGGATGTGCCGGCGGCCATCATCGAGCTCAAGACCGCCCTCAAGGCCAAACCTGATTTTGTTGCCGCCCGCCTG
>JAJTBK010000543.1 GCA_021286965.1 Comamonadaceae bacterium
CTCAAGTACCTGCCCAGCCTGCTGGTGCGCAAACGCTACATCGGCGACTACAACCACGCCATCTTGTCCACGCGCGCCTCGGGCACGGGCAACAGTGCGCGCTCGGCGGTGTATGCCGACGGCATCCTGCTGTCGAACTACCTCGGCAACGGCATCGCCAACGGCACCAATTACGCGCCGCGCTGGGGCCAGGTGGCGCCCGAGGAGATCGAGCGCGTGGACGTGATGTACGGCCCGTTTTCTGCGGCCTATCCCGGTAATTCGGCTGGCGCCGTCGTCGATTACGTGACGCGGATGCCGCGCCAGTTCGAGGCCCATGTGAGCGCTGGCTACGCCTCGCAGCCGAACCAGCTCTATGGCCCGCAGCGCACTTTTAACAGTTGGCAAAGCAGTGCCGGGCTCGGCAGCAGGAGTGGCGACTGGTCGTGGTGGCTGCACCTGCAGCACACCGACAGCGAAGGCCAGCCGCAGACATTCACCACCGTGCCCGTGGCCGCCGGCGTGCCGGGCACTGCTGGCCGGCCTGTGGGCGGGGCCGTGGCCGGGCTCAACACCACCAACCAGCCCTGGCTCATTCTGGGCAGCGGCACGCAGTACCACTCGCGCCAGGAGCAGGCCAAGCTCAAGCTGGCGTACGACGTCAATGCCCGCCTGCGCGCCAGCTACACCCTGGGCTGGTGGCACAACAGCGCCGAGGGCAGGCCGACGAGCTACCTCAGCGGCGCTGACGGCCAGCCGGTGTACAGCGGCCCGGTGAACATTGGCGGGCGCAGCTACACCCTGGCGCCCACCGCCTTCCCGCTGACCAACGACGAGCAGACGCACACCATGCATGGCCTGTCGCTCAAGAGCCATACCCAGGAGACTTTTGACTGGGAGCTGGCCGCCAGCCTGTACGACTATGGCCGCGACCGCCAGCGCGCGCCCAGCATCGCCTTGCCGCTGGCCGCCAGCGGCGGCGCAGGCACGCTGCAAAGCCAGGACGGCACCGGCTGGCACACCCTGGCGGCCAAGGGCACCTGGCGCCCACAGGGGCCGCAGGGCGCGCACATCGTCGATTTCGGCATTGGCCGCGACAGCTACAAACTCGGCATCGCCAAGACCAGCGTCATCGGCAGCTGGCTCGATGGCGGCGCCAACCCGCAGGCGCCGGTCAGCAGTGTCGGCGGCCGCACCCAGACGACCTACCTCTGGGCGCAGGATGCCTGGCGTTTTGCCCCGCGCTGGCAGGCCGTGCTGGGCCTGCGCTGGGAGGACTGGACGGCGTATGACGGCTATACCGGCACCGCCAGCAGCGCCCAAACCTACACCCGCCGGCGCGATGCCCACGCCTCGCCCAAAGCGGCGCTGGCCTACCAGTGGGAGCCCGGTACCGTGCTCAAGGCCGCGCTCGGGCGTGCCGTGCGCTACCCGACGGTCGGTGAGCTCTATGGCGCCACTTCCGGCGGGGCGCTGTCGTTCATCAACGACCCCAACCTGCAGCCCGAGGTGTCGTGGACGGGCGAGCTGTCGCTGGAAAAAGACCTGGCCTCGGCCGGGGCGGGCCTGGCGCGGGCGACGCTGTTCCACGAAACCACGCGCGATGCGCTCTACAGTCAGCTGGTGCCGGGAACCAGCATCTCGCGCGTGCAGAACGTGGACAAGGTACGCACCTGGGGCCTGGAGCTGGCCTACAGCGGCCCCTTGCCCTGGTTCGGGCGCGGCCTCGATGGCGGCGCCAGCCTGACCTGGGCCGACTCGCGCATCGTCGCCAACGCCGTCAATCCCGCCAGTGTGGACAAGTGGCAGCCGCGCGTGCCGCGCTGGCGCGCCACCGCCTACGCCACCTACCAGCCCGATGCACAGTGGGCCTTCACCGTCGCCGCGCGCTACAGCGGGCGCCAGTACTCCAGCCTGGACAACAGCGACGTCAACGCCTTCGCCTACATGGGCGCCAGCAAGTACTTCACCGTCGATCTGCGCGCGCGCTACCAGCTCACGCGCCAGCTGGCGGCGGCCGTCGGCATCGACAACGCCAACAACTACCAGTACTGGAACTTCCACCCCTACCCGCAGCGCACCTACAGCGCCTCGCTGCGCTGGGATTTGTAATGCCGGCGCTGCAGCGAGACACCATGCCCTACCGCTTTTTCTCCCTCCTCCTTGCCGCCGCCTTGCTCGGCGGCGCCGGCGCGGCTGGCGCCCACGTGATGCTACCCCCGGGCAGCGCCGAGGCTGGCAGCACCTACGACGCGGCCTTTAGCGTCGGCCATGCCTGCGCCGGCGCGCAGGCCACCACCGCCCTGGTGGTGCACCTGCCCGCAGGCTTTCGCCTGCTGCAGGCACAGCCGCGCCCGGGCTGGAGCCTGAGTGCACCGCCAGCGGGCAGCGCAGGCGGCGCCGTGCAGTGGCGTGCCGACACGCCCGCCGCCGCCCTCCACGGCCACGACAAGGCGGTGTTTAGTCTGCGCGGCGTGCTGCCCGAAGTACCGGGCACGTTGTACTTTCCGGTGCAGCAGATCTGCGACGTCGGCCAGGCCGACTGGGTGCAGCAGCCAGCCCCGGGCGAGAGCACGAAGCTGGCCATGCCGGCGGCACGGCTCGAAGTGCGCGCGCCGCAGTAGCACCTGCCGGTTCAGGTGCTGGTCGCTGCCCCCCACACCTCTGCCTGCAGCGCCTGCGGCAGCTCCTGCGCCAGCGCCTGCTCCTCGCGCGCGTGGTGGTGTTCGAGCACGTGGCGCAGGGCGTGGGCGGCGTCGAGCAGCGTCAGCACCATCTCGCGGCGCGCTGGCTCGTCGCGGGGTGGGTTTTGCATGGCGGCCTGCAGGCGTGCCTGGTATTCCTCGGCCAGCAGCGTGATGCGCTCGTGTTCGAGCCAATAGACGCGCGCCGCCCAGCGCGCCTGCGCCGGCACGTGGGGCAGCAGGCGGGTGTTCTCGATCTCGATATGGGCGGCAATGCCGGCTTGCCAGGCGGCAAAGCGCTGCTGTGCGGCGGCAAAGTCGCCACCCACCAGGTCGAGCAGGTGGGCGTGCAGCAGCGCGTCCAGGCGCGCGTGTTGCTGTTCAAAGTAGGGGGTGCAAGAAGACATGGGTGCAGCTTATACCGCCGCCCAGGCCCCCGCATGGTGGCCACGGGTAAAGGCTTCCTCGAACACCGAGTAGCCCGACCAGTCGGCGTGCGCAAACGCCAGGCGGGCCGTGCGCGGCGTGGCGGCGGGCTGCACGCGCTCTCCATTCAATAGCGCGTAGCGCTTGCTGGACAAGCCCTGCAGCCCGATTTGGCTTAAAACCGCCTGTGCCCCCGGCAGCGGGATGGCCATGGCGTGGCCGTAGCGCGTGATCTCCATGCGCGTGGCGCGCGTGCCGATGTCGGGGTGCGGCCCGGCCAGGCTGGCGAGGATGGTTTTCTGCCAATGCGTCCAGGGCTGCTGCGCCAGCGCCTGGCGCCCCCCGGGCACATCGCCCAGCGCCTGGTAGTAGGTCAGCACCGTGGGGCCCGCCAGCTGCGCGCCCACGTTCAGGCGCTGGTGGCCGGCGTCCACATAGCCCAGGCCGCCGGGGTTGGCATCCTGGTAGAGCACGTTGTCCCAGGCCGGGGCGGCGCCGGGGCGGTCTTGCAGCGGGCGGTCGAGGTGGATGTTGGCCACCAGCCAGGGCGCCCAGTCCAGCTGCTGCGCCGCCTGGCGTACAAAGTGGGGCAGCGGCTGCAGCAGCCGCGCCGCCACGAACAGCGGCAGGGCGACGATGGCGCGCGGCGCCTGCCAGCGCTCGACCTGCTGGCGCGCGTGCACGTAGCCGTCCACGACCACGCCGTGGCGTTCTTCGGCAATGCGCAGCACGCTCACGCCGGTGTGCAGGCGCGCGCCCAGCGGCGCGGCCAGGCGCTGCGCCAGCCAGCCGTTGCCCTCGGGCCAGGTGAGCACGGCCTCGCGCTCGGCGTCGTCGGCCGCTTCGTCCGGGGCGTGAAAGCCGTGGCGGCTGGCAAAGTAGTGGATGCCGGCCCAGGCCGAGACGCGCGCGCTGCCGGCGCCAAAGTCGTCGCGGCAGCAGTAGTCCAGGTACCAGCGCAGGTTGGTGTCGTCCAGCCCCTGTTGCTGTAGCCAATCATCAAAAATGAGAGCATCCAGCGCTTGATGGACGGGCGCTAGCGGCCTGTTGGCCTGCCATCCGCGCAGCGTCGGCAGGGTGAACGGCGCGGCCTGCGCCAGGGCCTGCACCAGGCGCGCGAACTGGCGGTACTGGGCCCGGGTGCGCGCTCCCACGCCATCGACGGGCAGCAGGCCCTCGTGCCAGGTGCCTTGCCAGTACAGGCGCTCTTGCGGGCTGTGGCACAGGTGGCGCTCGTCGTACTGCCAGCGCCCGGCCACGCGCTGGCGCAGGCCGAATTCTTCGAGCAGGTCTTGCACCTCTGGCGCCGCTGGGCCGGGTACGGGCAGGTAATGCGCGCCGCGTGGGCAGGGCAGGCCGGCGAGCTGCGTGCCCCGGCTGTTGCCGCCGGCCTGGTCTTCGAGTTCGAGCAGGGCAAAGTCCTCCACCCCGGCCAGGCGCAGCGCGCGCGCCGCCGCCAGGCCGGCGACGCCGGCGCCGGCAATCACCACGGC
>JAJTBK010000549.1 GCA_021286965.1 Comamonadaceae bacterium
GGTTTTCCTCCGTTAAATTTTTTCTACCACCAGGCGGTTGCCCAGTAGCTCGACGACGCGGTGCGGGCCGGGACTGGGGCTGCTGCCGGGGCGCGGCAGGGCCGTCCACTGCGCGCCCCGGTACTTGACCTGGGCTGTGCCGTCGGGCTGCCAGGCGTCGATGTGCAGCGTCTCGCCAATGTCGAGGTTGACGCTGCGGTCGGCGCGTGCCGAGGGTGATCCTGGGCGCGGGCGGCGGCGCAGGTAGGCCAGGCAGACGGCGCTGCTGCCGACCAGGGCGGCGAGCACAATTTGCGCCGTCGGCCCGAGTCCGGCATGGGCGGCCAAGGCCCCCGCCGCCAGGCCCAGAGCCAGCATCAAAAGGTAGAACGTGCCGCTGAGCAGCTCCAGTGCCACGGCTGCGCCAGCGGCCAGCCACCACAGGTTTGCATCGGTCATGGCCTTGTCATTTCCCAGGGTTTGTATGTAGTTCGCCACATTCTGAGTGAAAAAGGGCGCTGATTCGAGGGGGGTGGGGCTTATTCCTTACACTTCGCGCCTGTTTTGTTTTTGAGTCCGCTTCGAGCCTAGGAGGCCGCGCATGAAATTCCGCTTTCCCATTGTCATCATCGATGAGGATTACCGCTCCGACAACACCTCGGGGCTGGGCATTCGCGCCCTGGCGCAGGCGATCGAAGAAGAGGGTTTTGAAGTGCTGGGCGTGACCAGCTACGGCGACCTCTCCCAGTTCGCGCAGCAGCAAAGCCGCGCCAGCGCCTTCATCCTGTCGATCGACGACGAGGAGTTCACCCTGGGCGCCGGGCAGGATCCGATCATCCACAGCCTGCGCAGCTTCATCGGCGAGGTGCGGCGCAAGAACGCCGACGTGCCGATCTACATCTACGGCGAGACCAAGACGGCGCGCCACCTGCCCAACGACATCCTGCGCGAGCTGCACGGCTTCATCCACATGTTCGAGGACACGCCCGAGTTCGTGGCCAAGCACATCATCCGCGAGGCCAAGAGCTACCTGGAGAGCGTGCAACCGCCGTTCTTCAAGGCGCTGCTGGACTACGCCGAGGACGGCTCGTACAGCTGGCACTGCCCCGGCCACTCGGGCGGCGTGGCGTTTTTGAAGAGCCCGGTGGGCCAGATGTACCACCAGTTCTACGGCGAGAACATGCTGCGCGCCGACGTCTGCAACGCGGTGGAAGAACTCGGCCAGCTGCTGGACCACAACGGCGCGATTGGCGAGAGCGAGCGCAATGCCGCGCGCATCTTCAACGCCGACCACTGCTTTTTCGTCACCAACGGCACCAGCACGAGCAACAAGATCGTCTGGCACCACGCCGTGGCGCCGGGCGACGTGGTGGTGGTGGACCGCAACTGCCACAAGTCGATCCTGCACAGCATCATCATGACCGGCGCCGTGCCGGTGTTCTTGAAGCCCACGCGCAACCATTTCGGCATCATTGGCCCGATTCCGCAGAGCGAATTCGAGCCCGCCACCATCCAGGCCAAGATCGCCGCCAACCCGCTGCTCCAGGGTGTGGATGCGAAAAAGGTCAAGCCGCGCGTGCTGACGCTGACGCAATCGACCTACGACGGCGTGCTTTACAACACCGAGACCATCAAACGCCAGCTCGACGGCTACGTGGACAACCTGCATTTCGACGAGGCCTGGCTGCCGCACGCCGCCTTCCACCCGTTCTACGGCAGTTACCACGCCATGGGTAAAAAGCGTGCGCGGCCGCAGCATTCGGTGGTCTATTCGACGCAATCGATCCACAAGCTGCTCGCCGGCATCAGCCAGGCGAGCCACGTGCTGGTGCAGGACTCGCAGACGCAAAAGCTCGATCGCCACCTGTTCAACGAGGCCTACCTGATGCACACCAGTACCTCGCCGCAGTACAGCATCATCGCCAGCTGCGACGTCGCTGCCGCCATGATGGAGCCGCCCGGCGGCACGGCGCTGGTGGAAGAAAGCCTGGTCGAAGCCCTGGACTTTCGCCGCGCCATGCGCCAGGTGGAAGATGAATTTGGCAAGAACGACTGGTGGTTCAAGGTCTGGGGTCCCGAGGAACTCGTGGACGAGGGCCTGGGCACGGCCGAGAGCTGGATCTTTCGCAACAAGGGCAAGAAGAAGAACGGCGCCGCCAAATGGCATGGCTTTGGCGACCTGGCCGACGGCTTCAACATGCTTGACCCGATCAAATCGACCATCGTCACGCCCGGCCTGAACCTCGATGGCAAGTTCGACGCCACCGGTATTCCGGCCAGCATCGTCACCAAGTACCTGGCCGAGCACGGTGTGGTGGTGGAGAAGACGGGGCTGTACAGCTTCTTCATCATGTTCACCATCGGCATCACCAAGGGCCGCTGGAACACGCTCTTGGCGGCGCTGCAGCAGTTCAAGGACGACTACGAGAAGAACCAGCCCATGTGGCGCATCCTTCCGGAGTTCTGCCAGCAGCACAAGCGCTACGAGAAGATGGGCCTCAAAGACCTGTGCCAGCACGTGCACCAGCTCTATGCCAAGTACGACATCGCGCGTCTGACGACCGAGATGTACCTGTCGGACCTGACTCCAGCCATGAAGCCCAGCGACGCCTTCGCCCACATTGCGCAGCGCCGCACCGAGCGCGTGGCGATCGATGAACTCGAAGGCCGCATCACCACCAGCCTGATCACGCCGTACCCGCCCGGCATTCCGCTTTTGATCCCGGGTGAGGTGTTCAACAAAAAGATCGTCGATTACCTCAAATTCGCGCGCGAGTTCTCCAAGGTCTGCCCGGGGTTTGAGACGGACATCCATGGCCTGGTGGAGATCGAGGATGACGACGGCAGCGTGCGCTACTACGCCGACTGCGTGGCTTGACGGAGATTTTTGGCATTCTTGATGCAAGTCATTTTCTTGGGCGCTGGGGCTGGCACTATGGCAGTGTGTTCCTCGCGTTTGTTCTTACCCCGCACCCAAGGAGTTGCCTATGTTTCCCGAGTACCGCGAACTGATTTCCAAGATCAAGGGCCAGGATGCCCATTTCACGCGCTTGTTCGACAAGCACAACGAAATCGACCAGGCCATCAAGAACATGGAGGCACGCATCGTGCAGGCGACGGCGGCCGAGATCGAAACCTTGAAGAAGGAAAAGCTCCAGCTCAAGGATCGCATCTATGCCCACCTGCGCGGCCTCGATCCCGCGCAGGCGTAAGCGGTGCGTTATTTCGGGGCCAGGCGAATGGCCCCGTCCAGGCGAATCACTTCGCCGTTGAGCATGTCGTTTTCCAGGATGTGCTGCACCAGTTTGGCGTAGTCCTCAGGCCGGCCCAGGCGGCTCGGAAAGGGGACGGTGGCCGCCAGTGCATCCTGCACTTCCTGCGGCATCCCAAAGAGCATGGGGGTGCCAAAAATTCCGGGGGCAATGGTCATGTTGCGAATGCCGTTGCGCGCCAGGTCGCGGGCGATGGGCAGCGTCATGCCGACCACGCCACCCTTGGATGCCGCGTACGCTGCCTGGCCAATTTGGCCGTCGTAGGCGGCGACGCTGGCCGTCGAGATCAGCACCCCGCGCTCACCCGTGGTTTCGGGCTCGTTGTGCGCCATGGCTGCGGCTGCCAGGCGGATCATGTTGAAGCTGCCCAGCAGATTGACGGTGAGGGTTTTCTGGAACAGCGCCAGGCTGTGGGCACCGTTCTTGCCGACGGTTTTTTCCGCCGGGGCAATGCCGGCGCAGTTGACCAAGCCCATCAGCTTGCCCAGCGCCTGCGCCTGGGCCACGGCGGCCTGGCCATCGGCTTCGCTGCTGACGTCGCAGCGCACAAATACACCGCCGATGTCGCGCGCCACGGCCTGGCCCTTGTCCTCCTGCATGTCTGCCAATACCACCTTGCCGCCCAGCGCTGCCAGGCGGCGTGCCGTGCCTTCACCCAGGCCCGAAGCGGCGCCGGTGACGATGAATACCTTGCCTTGAATCTCCATACCAATCTCCTTACGTTGACGTAAACGTCAATTATGGGGTGAAAAAAAGCCCGGCGGTACCGGGCGGGGAGGGGATCAGGGGAAGCCGACGCGGTCGAGCATCTGCTGTACCTTGGGCATGTTGGCGCCGACGGCACTGATCGGAATGGTTTCGCTCTTGAAGGGTTTGCCACCCGTCATGGCTTTGAGGGCTGGGTTGCCCAGTTCCACGCCTTTGGCGGCAGGCCATTCATTGTTGCCGTTGGCAAAGTATTCCTGCGCCTGGGGGCTGGCCAGGTATTCGAGGAATTGGATGGCATTGGCCTGGTGCTTGGCGTACTTGGCGATGGCGCCGCCGGCAATGTTCAGGTGCGTGCCCCAGGATTGCTGGTTCGGGAACATCACCCCGACCTTGTTTGCCACGGCCACGTCCTCGGGCTTGTTCGAGCGCAGCAGGCGGGCGAAATAGTAGCTGTTGGTGACGGCAATATCGCATTCGCCAGCGGCCACGGCCTTGATCTGGTCGGTGTCTCCACCCTTGGGCGGGCGCGCGAGGTTGTCTTTTACGCCTTGCAACCAAGCCTGCGCCTTGGGCTCGCCCATGTGCTCGGTGATGGCGCCGAACAGGCTCAGGTTGTACGGGTGCGAGCCCGAGCGGATGCAGACCTTGCCCTTGTTTTTGGGATCGGCCAGCTTTTCATAGCTGTCCACATCGCTGGCGGCGACCTTGACCTTGTTGTAGACGATGACGCGGGCGCGGGTCGAGAGGCCGAACCAGGCAATGCCGCCATCGGGCGTCGGCTGGGCGTGCAGGTTGGCCGGAATGGCATCCTCCAGTACCTTGGAGCGGATGGGCTGGAACAGGCCGTCGGCTTCGCCCCGGTACAGGCGCGCGGCATCGACGAGCAGGATGACGTCGGCAGGCGAAGCGCTGCCCTCGGCCTTCAGGCGTGCCAGGATGCCGGCGTCGTCAGCATCCACGCGATTGATCTTGATGCCTGTGGCCTTGGTGAAGTTGTCGTACAGCGCCTCGTCCGTCGAATAGTGGCGCGCGGAGTACAGGTTGACGACCTGTTCCTCTGCGGCGGCGGCGCTGCCCAGGGTGGCGATGGCGCAGGCGGCCACCAGGGCCTTCAGGGTGAGATGCATGGCGAGGTTTCTTTCACGGGTGGAAAACCTCGCCATCATAGGACAAACGCGAATTATTCGCAATTGACGAAGCACAGCAAAACGGTTGCACAAGAAAAAACCCACCGTGCGCAAACACGGTGGGTTTTGAGTGGCTCCTCGACCTGGGCTCGAACCAGGGACCTACGGATTAACAGTCCGGCGCTCTACCGACTGAGCTATCGAGGAACA
>JAJTBK010000556.1 GCA_021286965.1 Comamonadaceae bacterium
CGCGTCGTTGTGCGGGTAGTTGGCCAAAATGAGTGCGATGCGCTTGTCCGGCGCCGGGGTGTGGCGCAGGCGGCACCAGCGGCGCGCGAGCTCGGCGACGAAGGCGATGCGTTCGTGCTCGGGCTGGTAGCGCACCACGTCCACCTCGGTGCGCTCGCAGCGGTGCGCCAGGCCCTTGAAGCTGACGGCGCGCGTGGTGATGCGGCCATCGACCTCGGGCAGCACCACGTGCATGGCCAGGTCGCGCGGCGTCAGGCCGTGCGGGTCTTCCTGCCACTGCTCGCGCGCGCCGCCGGCTGTGATGAGCTGCAGCACCGGCGCATCGCCGGCCAGCAGCACGGGGGCGGGGGCGGCGCTGGCATCTCCGGCGTCGAGCGCGACGATGGCAAAGCTGGTGGCGTTGAGCACCACGTCCACGCCTTGCGCGGCGGCCAGGGCCTGCACCGCCGCCAGCGTGGCCGGAGTTTTGAGCGAATCGAGCGCCAGGGCGCGCACGTTCAGGCCCTGCTGCCACAGGGCTTGCAGCAGGGCGTCGAACACCGCCGTGTTGCCCGACTGCGCGTGCGCGCGGTAGAACAGCAGCAGCGCCAGCGGCGCGTCGGGGTGCTCGGGCAGGGGTTGCGTGCAGCGGTAGTCCAGCACCTGGGGCAGCGGCTGCGCCGGCGGCGGGCGCTGGCCCCGGCCCAGGGCGGCGTGGGCGATCAGCGCGTAAAAGCCCAGCGCGTTGTCGCGCCCGCCCTCGCGCAGGCAGCGCCAGAGCTGGTGGCAGTCGGCAGCGGCGGCCGTGCTGCGCAGAATGAGCTGCTCGTCGGGCTGGTTGTCGCCCGAGAACAGCGCCAGCCATTGCTGGTTGCGGCGCGCCAGCTGCTGCACCTGCTCGACCAGGTAGGCCCAGTCGCTGTGCCCGCCCAGGTGGTCGATGACGATGGCGCGCGCGTGGCGCAGCACCTCGTCGAGGTACATGTCGGTCGAGGCCGGCTGGCGCAGCCACATCAGGTTGGCCAGGCGCACGCGGGGAAAGTCGGCGGGCAGCTGCTGCGCGGCGTCGGACAGGAGCGAGAGCGTGGTGTCGGCCGCGCTCAGGACGACGATGTCGCCCGGCGTCTGCACCACGCGCACCACGCCCTGGCCGCCGTCGTCCACGTAACCGCCGGGCCGGGTCGAGAGCAGGTGCATGTCAGGCGTCCAGCGCCGCCTGCAGCTCCTGCTGCAGTGCCGGGCCGTCCAGGTGGTCGCCGATCAGCACCAGGCGCGAAGTGCGCTCCTCGCCCGCGCGCCAGGGGCGGTCGAACTGGCTGTCAAAGCGCTGGCCCACGCCCTGCACCACCAGGCGCATGGCCGCGCCCGGCAGGGCGACGAAGCCCTTGGCACGGTAGATTTCGTGGCGCTGCACCAGTGCGGCAAGCGCGGCCAACAGGCGCTGGCGGTCGGCCACCTGCAGCGTGACGGCGACCGAATCGAAGGCGTCGTGGTCGTGGTCTTCTTCCTCGTCGTGGTGGGTTTTGCGCCCATCGATCACATCCTCCACGGCACGGGAGAGGCCCAGCAGCAGCTCGGGCGCCACGCGGCCCGCCTGCGCGTGCACCAACTGCACGCCCGCCGGGGCCTCGGCGCGCACCTGCGTTTCGATGTGTGCCACAGCGGCGGCGTCCAGCCCTTCGAGCTTGTTGAGCACCACCAGGTCGGCGCTGGCGAGCTGGTCTTCAAACAGTTCGGAAAGCGGCGTTTCGTGGTCCAGGTTCTCGTCGGCGCGGCGCTGTGCGTCCACGGCCACGGGGTTTTCGGCAAACAGCCCGGCGAGCACGGCAGGCGCATCGACCACGGTGACCACAGCGTCCACCGTGAAGGCGTTGCGGATCTGCGGCCACTGAAAAGCCTGCACCAGTGGCTTGGGCAGGGCCAGGCCCGAGGTTTCGATCACCAGGTGGTCGATCTGGCCACGGCGCGCGGCCAGTTGCTCCATCACCGGGGCAAATTCTTCCTGCACCGTGCAGCACAGGCAGCCGTTGGCCAGCTCGAACAGCTGGCCGTTGTCCTGGCCGGACTCGTCGCAGCCGATGCCGCAGGCGCGCAGCAGCTCGCCGTCGATGCCCAGCTCGCCAAACTCGTTGACGATGACGGCGATGCGCCGGCCCTGGGCCTGGGTGAGCAGGTGGCGCAAGAGCGTGGTTTTGCCGGCGCCGAGGAAGCCGGTGACGATGGTGGCGGGGATTTTTTGCAGTTGCATACAGGTCTTCAAGACGGAGGGTTCAGGGGAAGGCGCGCAGGCAATCGACCAGCATGTGCGCGGCCTCGCCCAGGCGCGGGCCGGCTCGCTCCAGCAGCGCCATGCGTTCGGCGTCGAGCGCGCACACCTGCTGGCGGCGCACGGCGGGTAGCTGCGCCCAGCCGGGGCGCTGCGCCAGGTTGGAGAGCATGGCGGCCGGGCCGATGATGAGATCGGGGCTGCTGCGCACGATGAATTCGGGGTTGACGAGCGGGAACGCGCCCTGCTCGGCGCCGATGATGTTCACCAGCCCCAGGCGCGCGAGCGTCTCGCCGATAAAGCTGGCCGCGCCCGCCGCCTTGGGCCCCAGGCCAATCTCCACGTACACGCTGCGCCCGCGCAGGTGCGCCGGCACGCGTGCGGCGGCGGCGTCGAGCTCGCGCTCGATGCGCGCAATCAGGGCGTGGGCGCGCTCGCTTGCGTGCAAGGTCTCGCCCAGCGCCAGCAGCATGGCTTTTTGCTCGGCGTGGTTGCGCACGTTGAAGGTCTGCACCGCAATGCCCAGCTGCGCCAGGCGCTCGCCCAGGCGCGTGCGCGGGCCCAGCAGCACCAGGTCCGGGCGCAGGGCAGCGATGCGTTCGAGCGACGCATCGGCCAGGCCGCCCACCTTGGGCAGATCGGCCACCGGGCCGGGGCCGGTGGAATAGCGGTCGGTGCCGACGATGCGCTCGCAGTAGCCCAGCGCGCACACCGCTTCGGTGAGCGAGGGCGCGACGGTGACGATGCGCTGCTGCGCCAGGGCGGCGCCGCCAGCCAGGCAGCAGGCCGCCGCCAGCGCAGGCAGCACCAGGGGGCCTTTGGCGCCCATCAGTCTTCGATACCGCGCTGCGCCGGCACACCGGCGTTGAAGTGGTGCTTGATGAGCGTCATCTCGGTCACGGTGTCGGCGGCGTCGATCAGCTCCTGCGGCGCGCCGCGCCCGGTCAGCACCACATGCACATGGCCGGGGCGCGCGCGCAGGCAGGCGAGCACGTCATCGAGCGCAATCCAGCCGTAGCGCAGCGGGTACATGATTTCGTCGAGCACGACCATGAACAGTTCGCCCGCGCGGATGCTGGCCTCGGCCTTGGCCCAGCCGTCGCGGGCGAGCTGCGCCGAATGCTCGATGTCGCGGCTCTTCCAGGAAAAGCCGTCGCCCAGGCCCTCGATGGGGATGCCCAGCTGCTCGAACAAGCGGTGCTCGCCAAAACGCGCTGACGGCACTTTCATGAACTGGTAGACCTTGACGGCCTTGCCGCGCCCGTGCGCGCGCAGCGCCAGGCCGAAGGCGGCCGTGCTCTTGCCTTTGCCGTTGCCGGTGTGCACCAGCACCAGGCCCCGGCGCTCGCCCTGGGGCTTGGGAGTGTCGCGCTGCGACGGTGGGGTTTCGATATCCATGGCTTCTTTCTGCAATCCAACGGCTCAGGCCGGCTGGTACACGCGCGACTGGATCAAGGTGCTGCCCTGCAGGCGGCGCAGCGCCTTGGCGGCGGCGAGCACGCCGAGGTCCACCAGGGGTTCGAGCAGCACCACGCTCAGGTAGGCGGCGCCAAAGCTGCCAATGCTCTGCAGGTTGTCCGCGCCCACGCCCTGGCCGTACAGCGCCCAGAAGGCCACCCAGACGACGATGCCGCCCTGGTAGGCGAGCGAGAGCTTGAAGGTCTGGGCGTAGCTCAAGTCAACGTAAGCCGTGCTCTGAGGAATGATGCGTTCGGCCAGCGCAGCGGTGGCAAAGAGCGGCACCAGCAGCGTGGTCACGTTCATGCCGTACTGCGGCAGATCCTGCGGCGCAAAGAACAGGCTTTGCGTCAGCAGCCCCGCTGCCAGGCCGATGGCCGCCGGCACAGCGCCCAACAGCAGCAGCAGCGTGGTGCCCAAAATCAGGTGCACCTCGGACACGCCCACCGGGTGGTGCGGCAGGATTTCAAACGACGCAAACACCAGCGCCGTGGCGATGGCGCTGCGCAGCAGCAGGGCCAGCGCGCCATCGCGCTGCAGTGCCTTGAGGGCCAAACGAGCGCCGTAGCCCAGCGCGGCCGTTGCTGTGGCATAACTCAGAACGATCTTGCCGGCGTCCACCAGTCCTGGTTCGATGTGCATGGTGCTTCTCCTTCACAGTGAAATGCGTTGCTGGCAACGCGGGTTAAAAAAACAATTCATTGCGGCAGCGCCACCCACTGCCCCTGCAGCGCATGGATGGCCACGCGCTGCTCAAACACCGCCTGCACCGCCTGGTGCGTGGCCGCTGCCGCGCCCGGGCCGTGGTGCAGCACCCGGCCCTGTTGCAGCACCACCAGCGAATCGGCGTGCAGCGCCATGCCCAGCTCGTGCAGCACGCTGACCACGGTGCGGCCAGCGGCGGTCAAGGCACGCACTGTCTGCAGCCAGTCGGCCTGGTGCGGCGGATCGAGGTTGGCCAGCGGCTCGTCCATGAGCAGCACCTGCGCCTGCACCGCCAGCGCCCGCGCCAGCAGCACGCGCTGGCGCTCGCCGCCCGAGAGCTG
>JAJTBK010000002.1 GCA_021286965.1 Comamonadaceae bacterium
GGCCTTTTGCTGCCTTGCCCGAAGGGTTGCCCCGCAAAAGCGGCGCCTGCGGCGTTGCAAATGCTCGCCGGGCCACCAGCCCGGCTGCGCTTTGCGCCTTGCAGCCACCGCTTTTGCGGGGCAACGGACACCATGAGGAGATCGTAAACACGCTCTAAGTACAGACACGAACGCGGGTTTGCCCCGATGCCAAACCCGGGGCCTTGGTGCATCTTCCAGCCCCTCGGTCCACAAGACCGTTGTTTTGCTTTGAGGAACATCAATGACCTTCCACCGTTTCCAAAAATCCCTGTTGGCTGCGGCCATCGCCCTGGCGGGTTTCACCGCCGCCCCGGGCCTGGTGCTGGCACAAACCGCTGCCCCCGCCGCTGCCACGGCCCCCGCCCAGGCTGCCAAGCCGCACGTGGTGGTGCTGGCCACGGGTGGCACCATCGCCGGCGCCGGCGCCTCGGCTGCCAACAGCGCCACCTACACGGCGGCCAAGGTGCCGGTCGATAAGCTGCTCGCCGGCCTGCCCGAGCTGGCCAACGTCGCGCGCGTGAGCGGCGAGCAGGTGTTCCAGATCGCCTCCGAGAGCTTTAACAACGACAACCTGCTGACCCTGGCCAAGCGCGTCTCGCAGCTGGCCAAGCAAAGCGACGTGGACGGCATCGTCATCACCCACGGCACCGACACCCTGGCCGAGACCGCCTACTTCCTGAGCCTGACGGTGCACACCGACAAGCCGATCGCCGTCGTCGGCTCCATGCGCCCGGGCACGGCGCTGTCGGCCGATGGCGCGCTCAACCTGCTCAACGCCGTCAGCGTCGCCGCCTCCAAGGATGCGCAGGGCAAGGGCGTGCTCATCACCATGGCCGACCAGATCCAGAGCGCGCGCGACACGAACAAGGACATCAACATCGCCACCAACGCCTTCCAGAGCCAGTGGGGCTCGCTGGGCATGGTGGTCGAGGGCAAGAACTACTGGTTCCGCGCCCCCGTCAAGCGCCACACCAACCAGTCGGAATTCAACATCGACGGCATCACCAGCCTGCCCTCGGTCGAGATCGTCTACGCCTACGGCAACGTGCAGCCCACCGCCGTCAACGCCCTGGTGAACGCCGGCGCCAAGGCCATCATCCACGCCGGCACGGGCAACGGCTCGGTGGCCGACCGCATGGTCAAGCCGCTGCAGGATGCGCACGCCAAGGGCGTGGTCATCGTGCGCGCCGCGCGCGTGCCCTACGGCTTCGTGCTGCGCAACGCCGAGCAGCCCGACGACAAGTACGACTGGGTCGTGGCCCACGACATGCGCCCGGAGAAGGCCCGCATCCTGACCATGCTGGCCCTGGCCAAGGGTGCCGACACCAAGGAACTGCAGCGCATGTTCTGGGAGTATTGAGCGCTCCCCGGCCCGCACTGCGGGCCGCCTCTGCAGCAAGGCCCGCCAGGGCCTTGTTGTTTTTGGGGCGCACCATTGGCAACGAAACCAGCGCCAGACCGCACCCCAGCTGCGTGGTGCGCTATCAAAACTCAAGCACCGTCGCTCTCGGTCTCCAGGCTCTTGACCAGCACCGCCGCCTGCGTGCGGCTGTAGCAGGCGAGCTTTTTCAGGATCGCCGTGACGTGCACCTTGACGGTGTTCTCCGCCAGCCCGAGTTCGGCCGCGATCTGCTTGTTGAGCAAGCCGTCGGCCAGGCACAGCAGCACGCGAAACTGCTGCGGCGTCAGCTGCGCCAGGCGTGCGGCCAGCTCGGCGTCGGCCTCGGAGCGCGCGGCCGCCATCGGCGGGAACCAGCTGCCACCGTCGAGCACCGCCGCCACCGCCGCACCCATGGCCTCGGCCGGCGCCGACTTGGGGATGAAGCCGGCAGCGCCGAACTGCTGCGCACGGCGGATGACGCGCGGGTGGTCGTTCGACGAGATCACCACCACCGGCAGCCCCGGGTACTCGCCACGCACGTGCAGCAACGCCGAGAAACCGCGCGTGCCCGGCATACTCAGGTCCAGCAGCACGAGTTCGATCTCGGGGTGCTCCTGCAGCGCCTGGCCCAGGGTGGCGGCGCTGGCCGCCTCCAGCGTACGCCACTGCGGCAGGCGCTCGTGCAGCAGCTGCAGCAGGGCGGCGCGAAACAGCGGGTGGTCGTCGGCGACCAGCAGCGTCGGCCCGGTCATGCGCGTCAGCCCAGCCCGGGAGCGCTGCGGCGCCAGAAGGCCGGCTGGCCGTAGTGGCGCTTGAGAAAATCGATCCACAGGCGCACGCGCAGCGGCATGTGCTTGCGCTGCGGAAAGACGACGAAGATGCCGTTGGGCGGCGCCGCAAAATCCTCCAGCACCGGCACCAGCAGGCCGGCGGCGATCTCGGCCTCCACCTCCCAGGTGCTGCGCCAGGCAATGCCCCAGCCGCCCAGGCACCAGTCGTGCAGCACCTGGCCGTCGGAGCAATCGAGCGGCCCGCCGGGCTTGAAGTGCACGACCTCGCTGGCCCCACCCTCGGTGGGCATCCGAAAGGCCCAGCCGCGTGTTTGCGAGGCTTCGCTCGACAGCGTCAGGCAGTCGTGCTGCGCCAGCTCGCTCGGGTGGCGCGGCGTGCCCCGGCGCGCCAGGTAGGCCGGCGTGGCGACGCACAGGCGGCGGTTGTCGGCCATGCGCACGCTCACCAGGGACGAGTCGGGCATGTCGCCCACGCGCACGGCGCAGTCGTAGCCCTCGCCGGCCAGATCCACCACGCGGTCGGAGAGGTTGAGCGAGACCGTCACCTCCGGGTGCAGCTCGCGAAACAGCGGCACCAGCGGCGCCACGTGGCGCCGGCCAAAGCCCGCCGGCGCCGTGACGCGCAAATGGCCCGTGGCCTTGACGCCACCGGCGGAGACGCTGGCCTCGGCGTTGGCGACGTCGGCCAGCAGACGCTGGCAGTCTTCCAAAAAGGCGCTGCCCTCGTGCGTGAGGCTGATGCGGCGCGTGGTGCGCACCAGCAGCTTGACGCCCAGGCGCTCTTCGAGCGCGTCCAGGCGCCGCCCCATGATGGCGGGCGCCACACCTTCGACCTTGGCCGCCGCCGTCAGGCTGCCGCGCGTGGCCACGGA
>JAJTBK010000024.1 GCA_021286965.1 Comamonadaceae bacterium
GGCGTCGTCGATCCACTGCGCCGCTTCCTTGTCGCGCGGCGCGGCCCAGTCGTCCTCCCAGTTCTCGACGGCGAACATGAAGCCCAGGGCCCAAATCTGGCCGAACGAGGGGATGGGCTGGCCATCGAGCTCGGCGCGCTCATCCTCTGGCAGGCTGGCGATGGCGCCGCGCGTGTCCATGGCTTCGGGGCAGTAGGCTTCGTCCTCGTCCAGGCTTTTCACGTCGGCGTCGAGCTGGCGCTCGACTTCGGCCCAGCGGCGCGCCCACAGGGCCAGGAAGCGTTCTTGCTGCACAGGGGTTTCAAAGGCATCGAGCACCGGCAGCGGCGCGCCCTCGGCCTGCTCCAGCGCCAGGCCATCGCCCAGCAGCATGGGCAGCCATTCGGCCACGGGCACCGGGCGGCGCATACAGGCGAGGGCGGCGAGAAAGCCGTCGCAAAATTCCCACTGCGGGATCTCTTCGCTGCGCGCGCGCAGGCTGTCGAGCAGGTCGTCGAGTTCCTGCAGCTCGTCGTTGCTCAGGGCGTGGGGGAAGGCGGGGGTGTCGGTCATGGCGTCAGCCTTGTGGAACGAGGGTGGTGGCAATCTGCGCGCCCAGGCGCTGCAGGCGTTTGTTCAGGCGCAGCACGGCGCGGTCCTTGGACAGCAGCAGGGCGGCGTGGGCGGCGGCCAGGTCGATGAATTTCTGGTCGTCGGCGTCTTTGCAGACGTAGGGCGCGCGCGGCGCCTCGGGGCACAGGCGGACCTGGGCGTCCCAGGTGGCGAGCACGGCGGCGTCGCTCAGGCCATGGTAGGCCAGGCGCGGCGCCAGCTGCGGGTAGCGCAGCACGCAGGCGAGCTCGGCGCGCATGGCGGCGGTGCCGATCCAGTCGAGTGTGCGCGCCGCCAGCAGCGGCGCCAGCGGGGCGCTGGCGGGGTCGGCAAAGACCAGCAGGTCGAGGGCGATGTTGGTGTCGAGCACCAGCGCGCGCGGGGTACTGGCGGCGGGCCAGGCGAAAATTTCTGGGCGCATCAGGCGGCAGGATCAGGCGGCAGGGGCCGTGCCCTCGTCGGCCGGGCGGCGCCGGGCCGAGCCGGCGATGAGGTCAAAGCGCAGCAGGCGGCATTCGATCGGGCCGTTCCACAGCGGCACGCGGCGCGATTCTTTCAGGCGCATCTTGCTCGCCAGTTTCAGGTCGGGCGTGAGCATCCAGGCCTGCCAGCCGCTGTAGTTTTTCTTCCAGTGCGTGGCCAGTTGCTGGAAGAAATCGACGCCGTCCTCGGTCTGCGCCTGCTCGCGCCCGGCGCGGCCGACTTCGGCCATGCGCTCGTGCGCGTTGCGGCCAAAGCTGCCGGCAGCGGCAATGCGCTCGCCGTAGGGCGGGTTCATCAGGATCAGGCCCGGCTGGGCGCAGGGCGGCATACGCTGCAGCGCGTCGCCGCCGCGCAGCTGCACGGCGTGGGCGACGCCGGCGCGCTCGGCGTTGTGCTGCGCAAAATCGACCATGCGGTGCGAAATATCACTGCCAAAAATCGGCACGGAGGGCGCAGATACAGCGTCAGCAGCTTCGTTTTTGATAGCAGACCAGACGTGTGCCTGGTACGGCAGCAGCTTTTCAAAGGCAAAGCGCCGTTGCAGGCCGGGGGCGATGCGGCAGGCCATTTGCGCCGCCTCGATGACCACCGTGGCGCTGCCGCAGCAGGGGTCGTACAGCGGCAGCGGCGCCTCGCCCAGCGGATCCCAGCCGCTGGCGGCAATCATGGCGGCGGCCAGGGTTTCTTTCAGCGGTGCGTCGCCCTTTTCCTGGCGCCAGCCGCGCTTGAACAGCGGCTCGCCCGAGGTGTCGATGTACAGCTGCGCCTGGTCGGTCGTCAGGTGCAGGTGGATGCGTACGTCGGGCCAGCGGGTTTGTACGTCCGGGCGCACGCCGGTCTTGGCGCGAAAGCGGTCGGCGACGGCATCTTTGATGCGCAGCGCGGCAAAGTTCAGGCTGGTCAGCGGGCTGTGCTGTGCCGTGACCTCGATCTTGAAGCTCTGGCGCGGGGTGAACCAGATTTCCCAGGCGATGTCGCTCGCCAGGGCGTAGAGGTCGTTTTCGTTGCGGTACAGGCGCTCGCCCAGCTGCACCAGCACGCGCTGCGCCAGGCGGCTGTGCAGGTTCAGCTGCAGCGCCTGGCGCCAGGAGGCGGTGAGCTGCACGCCGCCCCGGCCGACCAGCAGGTCGTGGCCGGTCAGGCCGGTGAGGGTGTGCACCTCGTCGGCCAGGTAGCCCTCGACGCCGGCGGCGCAGGGCAGAAAAAGTTGCAAGGTATTCATGGTCTGGCGGCCCGGGCGGCCCCAGGTTTTCCCGCAAAACGGCTATTTTCCCCTGGCCTGCGATAGCCCTACGGTGGCACTATGGAAACCGCTGCAGACAAGGGGTAACCCTAGGCTTTGGCTGGGTGTATCTAAAAGTTTCACGCCCTTCGGGGTGCACAGAGACAATTCACCCCTTTCATTTTTCCCAAAAGGAAAGCCCATGTTCCAGACCTTGCGCGCGCGCCTGATCGGCATTTGTGTCGCCATCACCATGCTGTCGCTGGCAGTGCTGGCCCTGACCACCTTGTTCTTTGTGCGCAGCAACACCCTGGCGGCGCTCGATGGCGAGATCGGCCAGCTCACCCGCACCCACGCCGAGGAAATTGGCGCCTGGCTGCAGGAGAAGCAGCGTCTGGTGACGGCGCTCACGCCCCTGGCGCCGGTGGCTGAGCCGCTGCCTTTTTTGCAGCTGGCGCAGCGCGCCGGTGGCTTTGATGCCGTGTTCCTGTCCCACGCCGACAAGCGCCATTTTTCTACTTCGCCACCGGCGGCCGGCTATGACCCGACCGCACGCCCCTGGTACCAGCAGGCGGCGCAGGCGGGCCAGGCGGTGGTCAGCCCGCCGTACACTGATGCCAGCAGCGGCCGCCTGACGGTGACGCTGGCGACGCCGCTGATGCAGGAGGGCAAGGCCGTGGCCGTGGCGGGCAGCGATTTGTTCCTTGATTCGGTGACGCAGAAGGTGGCTGCCATCCGGCCGCTGGAAAAGAGCTTTGCCATGCTGCTCGACGCCGACGGCAAGATCCTGGCGCACCCGCGTGCCGAGCTGGCGATGAAGCCCGCCAGCCAGCTGGCGCCGGCGCTCACCGCCGGGCTGTTTGCCAGCCTGGCGGGCGCCGGCGGCCACGCGCAGGTCGAGATCGACGGCGCCGAGCAGATGCTCTACGCCAGCCGCGTGCCGGGCACGCCCTGGTTGCTGGCGGTGGCAGCCGACCGCGCCGAGGCCACGGCGCCGGTGCGCCGCCTGGTGCAGATTGCCGCCGTCATTGCCCTGCTGTGCGCCGTGGCTGCGGTGCTGCTGCTGTCCTTCGTCGTCAGCCACATGCTGCGCCGCCTGGGCCTGGTGCGTGATGCGCTGGCCGACATCGCCAGCGGCGAGGGCGATCTGACGCGGCGCATGGACGCCTCGGGCCGCGACGAGCTGGCGCAGATCAGCCAGGCGTTCAACCAGTTTGCCGACAAGATCGCCGCCGTGCTGCGGCGCATCCGCGACGCCTCGGACTCGGTGCACACCGCCAGCAGCGAGATCGCCAGCGGCAACCAGGACTTGTCGGCACGCACCGAAAACCAGGCCAGCTCGCTCGAAGAAACCGCCGCCGCCATGGAGCAGCTCACGGCCACGGTGCAGCAAAACGCCGCCAACGCCCGCCAGGCGAGCGAGCTCGCGCGCGATGCCTCGCAGGTGGCCAGCCAGGGCGGTGCGGTGGTGCAGCAGGTGGTGCAGACCATGGGCGGCATCGACGCCTCGGCGCACAAGATCGAGGACATCATCGGCGTCATCGATGGCATCGCCTTCCAGACCAATATCCTGGCGCTGAATGCGGCGGTGGAGGCGGCGCGCGCCGGCGAGCAGGGCCGGGGCTTTGCCGTCGTCGCCGCCGAGGTGCGCACGTTGGCGCAGCGCAGCGCCAGTGCGGCCAAGGAAATCAAGGGCCTGATCGCCGATTCCGTGGCGCAGGTGGACGCCGGCAGCCGCCTGGTGCAGGACGCCGGCCAGACCATGGCCCAGGTGGTGCAGAGCGTGCAGCGCGTGACGGCGATCGTCGCTGAGATCAGCAACGCCAGCCAGGAGCAGAGCACCGGCATCGCCGAGATCGGCAGCGCCGTGACGCAGATGGACCAGGCGACGCAGCAGAACGCCGCCCTGGTGGAGGAGGCCACGGCGGCGGCGCAATCGATGCAGCAGCAGGCGCACGAGCTGGCGGCGACGGTGGCCGGCTTCAAGCTCGAAGCAGGGGCGGCGCCGGCGCGGCGCGCGCTGCTGCGCTGATTACAGCGCCAGCAGCTGCGCGCGCACGGCCTCGGGGATGCTGGCGGCGCGGTGCGTGGCCGGGTCGGTGAAGACGATGCCGTGCTTGCCGCGCGCGACCTCGCGCCCCTGGCTGCTTTCGGTGATGCGCCAGGCCAGGTCAAAGGCGCAGCGGCTCAGATCGGTGGGCTGCATAGCAATGCGCAGCTGCTCGCCGTAAAAAGCCTCGCTGCGGTACTGCGCCAGCACGTCGCCGACGACGATGGGCAGGCCGCCGACGTCGTTCTCGGCGTAGCCCAGGGCGCGAAAGAAGCGCACCCGTGCCTCGGACACCAGGGTCAGCAGCAGCGCGTTGTCGAGGTGGCCGCCGTAGTTGACGTGGTTGATGTAAACCTGCACCTCGGTGTCAAAGCCAAAGTGCGGCGGAAGGTCAAAAACGATACGGGCCATGGTCGGGGGCGGTCAAAGCGCTTTGCGCAGGTTGGCGGGGGCGATCTTCAGCGCCTCGCGGTATTTGGCGACGGTGCGGCGCGCGCACTCGATGCCTTGCTCTTTGAGCATTTCGGCCAACTGGCTGTCCGACAGCGGCTTGGCCGGGTTCTCGGCGGCGACGAATTGCCGGATGAGGGCGCGCACGGCGGTGCTGGAGGCGCTGCCGCCGGTTTCCGTGCCCAGGCCGGAGCCAAAAAAATATTTCAGCTCGAACGTGCCCTGGGGCGTGGCCATGTACTTGGCGTTGGTGACGCGCGAGATGGTCGATTCGTGCAGCCCGAGCTCGTCGGCGATCTCGCGCAGCACCAGCGGGCGCATGGCGAGCGCACCGTGGACGAAGAAGTTTTTTTGCCGCTCGACGATGGCCTGCGAGACCCGCAAGATGGTGTCAAAGCGCTGCTGGATGTTCTTGATGAACCAGCGCGCCTCCTGCAGCCGCGCCTGCAGCGCCGGGTGGCTGTCGCTGCCGCGCTGGCCGCGCAGGGCGTTGGCGTAGACCTCGTGCACGCGCAGGCGTGGCATGACGTCGGGGTTGAGCTGCACGCGAAAGCCGTGGCCGGCTTTTTTCACGATCACGTCCGGCACCAGGGCGTGGCGGCTGACGTTGGCAAAGCGCCGCCCGGGGTGCGGCTCCAGGCGCGCGATCACGGCCAGGGCGGCGCGCACCTGCTCCTCGTCGCAGGCGCAGTGCTGTGCCAGGCGGCGCAGGTCGCGCCGCGCCAGCAGCTCCAGCGGCTGCGCGCACAGCTGCTGCGCTGTGGCGAGTAGGGCCGGGTCGCCCCATTCCTCGCGTTCGAGCGCGTGCAGCTGCAGCTGCAGGCATTGCGCCAGGCCGCTGGCGCCGACGCCGGCGGGCTCCAGGTGCTGCAGCAGGCCCAGGGCCACGCTCAGGTGGTGCAGCAGCGCCTCGAAGTTTTCGCCAGTGCTGGCGCCTGCGAGGTGGGCGGCGAGCGCGTCCAGGGGCTCTTCGAGGTAGCCGTCGTCGTTCAGCGATTCGATCAGGAAGTACAGCGCTGCGCGGTCGTCCTCGCCCAGGCGCAGCGCCAGCGCCTGGCGGTGCAGGTGCGCGGCCAGGGACTCGTGGCTGTCGGCGCGGCTGCCGGCGTCGAGCTGCTCGTCGTCTTCGCCCGCGCTGGCCTGGCGCGGTGCGCCCTCAAAGCCCCATTCGCCGTCGGCGTGGGCGCTGTCGATGGCGCCTTCGCCCTCCCAGTCGGTGGGTTGGTAATCGGCATCATTTTCGGCCCCAGCGCTTGTTGGATCAGCGTCAGCAGCTCCTGAAATAGGAGCATCATGGGCCGCCTCCGGGGGGGGCGTGGGGGTGTCGTCGGTGTGGCCGTCGCTGTCGCCGTCGCGCTCCAGAAAGGGGTTGTCATCGAGCATTTGCTCGACTTCCTGCGCCATCTCCAGGGTCGAGAGCTGCAGCAGCCGGATCGACTGCTGCAGCTGCGGTGTGAGGGCGAGGTGCTGCGAGACGCGCAGCGACAGGCTGGGCTGCATGGCGACGGGCCGGGCTACATGCGGAAATGCTCGCCCAGGTAGACGCGGCGCACTTCGGCGTTGTCCACGATGTCCGACGGTGCGCCCTGGGCCAGCACCCGGCCTTCGCTGATGATGCAGGCGCGGTCGCAGATGCCCAGCGTCTCGCGCACGTTGTGGTCGGTGATGAGCACGCCGATGCCGCGCTCCTTGAGAAAGCCGATGATGCGCTGGATCTCGATGACGGCGATCGGGTCGATGCCGGCAAAGGGCTCGTCGAGCAGGATGAAGCGCGGCTGCGTCGCCAGGGCGCGCGCGATTTCCACGCGCCGGCGCTCGCCGCCCGAGAGCGCCAGCGCTGGCGACTGGCGCAGGTGCTCGACGCGCAGCTCCTGCAGCAGGCTGTCGAGGCGGCGCTCGATCTCGGTCTTGCCCAGGGGCTGGCCGCTGGCGGTTTTTTGCAGTTCGAGCACGGCGCGCACGTTGTCCTGCACGCTGAGCTTGCGAAAGATCGACGCCTCCTGCGGCAGGTACGACAGGCCCAGGCGCGAGCGCCGGTGGATCGGCATGTTGGCGATGGAGCGGCCGTCGATGCGGATGTCGCCGCCGTCGCTGCGCACCAGGCCGACGATCATGTAGAACGAGGTCGTCTTGCCGGCGCCGTTGGGGCCGAGCAGGCCGACGACCTCGCCCTTGCGCACCGACAGCGACACGTCTTTGACGACCTTGCGGCTGCCGTAGGACTTCTCCAGGTGCAGCACTTCCAGGCAGCTGCCGGCATCTTGGGGGGCGGGTGCACTCATGTCACTGCTCGTCCGCCATGGCCGGGCTCGGCCGCAGCGCGGGTGCCGGGCCGGGTGCCGCCGGTGCGGGGGCTGGTGGTGCCTTGGGTACCAGCACGGCGCGCACGCGTGGCGCCTTGCTGCTGGGCGTGGGCGCACCGGCGCTGTCCTTGGGGCCATCGACCTGGAAGTGGTCGCTGAGGTTGTTGTAGGTGATGACGCTGCCCGAGACTTCGTCGGCCAGGGTGGCGCCCCGGTAGCGGCGCAGCTCGGCGCGGCGGATGAATTTCACGGTGTCGTTGCGTCCGTCGTAGACGATGGTCTCGCCCTCGCCCTCCATGAACTCCTCGGGCTGGCCCGGCGGGGTGTCGCGCTTTTGGCGGAAGAAGGCGCGCGTCCCCGGCGCTGCCACGGCGACGCCGGACTGGTAGCCCTCGGGGTCTTGCGTCACCTCCAGGCGTTCGCTGCGCAGCACGATGGTGCCTTTGGTCATCACCACGCGGCCGGTGAAGAGGCTGGTTTGCTTGAGCTCGTCGTGCTGCAGCGCGTCGGACTCGATGTTCATCGGCTGGTTGCGGTCGGCCTTTTCGGCCAGGGCGGCACCGGCCAGGCAGGCCAGGACGGGCAACAGAAGGAGGGGGAGCAGGCGTTTGGTCATGAAGGGCACGGTTCTTGCATTTGATTGTAGCCATCTCCCCCGGTCTGCCGCCCCCCGCGCGTGAGGGGGGGCGGGTCGGCGTCAGTGTGCGGCGGCGCTGGCTGCGCCCACGCCCGTCTGGGCGCGCACGTACTGGTCGTCGAACGCATCCCGCTCGCGTGCGGCGCGGGCGCTCTGGTCGAGCTTGGAGAACACGTAGATCGCCAGGAAGGCCAGCGGCATGGCAAACAGCGCCGGCTGGGTGTAGGGGAACAGCGGTGCCGGGTTACCCAGCACGTCCACCCACACCGACTTGGAGAAGAGCACGAACAGCACCGAGCTGATCAGCCCGGTGTAGCCGCCCACCAGGGCGCCACGCGTGGTCAGGCCCTTCCAGTACATGGACATCAGCAGCACCGGGAAGTTGGCGCAGGAGGCGACGCCAAAGGCCAGTGCCACCATGAAGGCGACGTTCATCTTCTCGAACGCCATGCCCAGCAGCACCGCCACCACGCCCAGGCACAGGGTGGCGATCTTGGAGACGCGGATTTCCTTCGCTTCGCTCGCCTGGCCCTTCATGATGACGCGCGCGTACAGGTCGTGCGAAATCGCCGAGGCCCCGGCCAGCGCCAGGCCCGCCACCACCGCCAGGATGGTGGCAAAGGCCACGGCCGACAGAAAGCCCAGCAGCAGGTTGCCGCCGGCGGCCTTGGCCAGGTGCAGCGCCACCATGTTGCCGCCGCCGATTAGCTTGCCGCCGACCTGGCCGCCCTCGAAGAAGTCGGGGTTGGTGCCCACCAGCACGATGGCGCACAGGCCCATGATGGCGATGACGTTGAAGAAGAAGGCGATGATGCCCGAGGCATAGAACACCGACTTGCGCGCCTCCTGCGCGTTGGTGACGGTGAAGAAGCGCATCAGGATGTGCGGCAGCCCGGCGATGCCGAACATCAGGCCCAGGCCCATGGACAGCGCCGTAACCGGGTCGGCCAGCAGCTTGCCGGGCGAGAGCATGTTGCTGCCCAGCTTGTGCACCTCCATGGCGCGGGTGGTGAGCTGGTCGAAGCTGAAGCCAAACTGCGAGAACGCCAGCAGCATGATGGCCGTGCCGCCGGCGAGCAACATGCAGGCCTTGATGATCTGCACCCAGGTGGTGGCGACCATGCCGCCGAAGATGACGTAGACCATCATCAGCACGCCGACCACGGCCAGGGCGACGTGGTAGTCCAGGCCGAACAGCAGCTTGATGAGCTGGCCGGCGCCGACCATCTGCGCCACCAGGTAAAAACACACCACGGTGAGCGAGCTGACGGCCGCCATGGTGCGCACCGGGCCTTGCTCCAGGCGGTAGGCGGTGATGTCGGCAAAGGTGAACTTGCCCAGGTTGCGCAGGCGCTCGGCCATAAAAAACCAAATGATGGGCCAGCCGACGAAGAAGGCCACCATGTAGATGTAGCCATCGACGCCGTCGCCGTAGATCATGGCGGTGAGGCCCAGCAGCGTGGCGGCCGACATGAAGTCGCCGGCGATCGCCAGGCCGTTTTGCTTGCCGGTGATGCCGCCGCCGGCGGTGTAGAAGTCCGACGCCGACTTGGAGCGCCCGGCGGCCCAGTAGGTGATACCCAGCGTCATCAGCACGAAGACGAAGAACATGCCGATGGCGTGCCAGTTCAGCGGCTGCTTTTGCGTCGCGCCCAGATCGGGGCCGGCCAGGGCCAGTGCGGGCAGCAGCAGGGGCAGGGCCGCGAGTGCGCGGCGAGCGTGGGGAATGTGGCGATGCATCATGCGGCTTTCTTCAAGGCGTCGGCGACGATCTGGGCGTTGCGGGTATCGAAGTCGCTGTTCGCACGGCGCACGTAAACCCAGGTCAGCAGGCAGAAGAACACGAACTGGGAGAACCCCAGGGCCACGCCCAGCGTCAGGTTGCTGCCCTCGACCAGGCGCAGGGCAATCACGCCCGGCACGAAGGCTACCAGCAGCACGAAGGCAAAAAAGACCGCGATCACCAAGAGCGCCAGCGTGGCGGCAAAGCGCCCGCGCTCGCGCACGAGCTGCGCGTAGCGCGGGTCGCGCTTGATGTTTTCATACAGTGGATTGGACATGGCGCTCCCGGGTTGTTGTCAGTCAATGAAATCCATGCTGCGGTGCAACATGGCGGCCGCATTCTGGGAGGGCAGTCCTTTGCCAGACTTACAAACTCCGGCGGTTTGACATGGATTTGTCACATCGGTGACAGCTGTCCTGGGGCGTAAAAAAACCCGCCAGCGGCGGGTCGGGGAACTGCAGTTGCGGCTCAGGCTTTGCCGGCCTGGGCAGCGAGCTGCTCGACGATCTGCAGCATGTGTTCCATGCTGCCGGACATATTGCCGTCGATGTAGTAGCGCCCGGCCACGCCCATGGAGGGCACGCCCTCGACGTCGTAGGCCTGCTGCAGCTGGGTGGCTTTGCGCACCTGGTTGGCGACGCCGAAGGAGTTGTACATCTCCTTGAACTTGGCTGGCTCCAGCCCTTGGGCGCTGGCCCAGGCCAGGATTTGCTCGTCTTCCTGCAGTGGCTTTTTCTCCACGTGGATGGTGCGAAACGCCTGTGCGTGCAGGGTTTCGAGCTTGCCCAGCCCTTCGAGCGTGTAGTAGAGCTTTTGCATCGGCACGGTCTTGGGGTTGAAGTTCACCGGCACGCGGCGGAAGGTGATCTCCTTGGGCGCTTTCTTGCTCCAGGCGGTGAGCGTGGGCTCGAAGGCGTTGCAGTGCGGGCAGAAGTAGCCAAAGAACTCCACCACTTCGATCTTGCCGGCCGGCGCCTCGGTGGGCGCGGGCTTGGCCAGCTTGCGGTAGTCCTTGCCTTCGCGCAGTTGTGCCTGGGCGGGCAGGGCCAGGGTGCCAGCGGCGAGGGCGGCGGCGCAGAGGGAAAATTCACGGCGTTGCATGAGAAAAGACTCCTTGTTTTATCGAAGGGCTAGAGCGCAGCAGGCGACAAAAGTTCAGTGCTGCACGCGCACCAGGTTGGCTTGCACGCCGGCGTCGTCGAGCTTTTCTTTCAGGCCGGCAGCATCCTCGCGCTTGGCAAACGGCCCCACGCGCACGCGAAACACCGGGCGGCCGTCTTTTTTGTTCTCGCTCACCTTGGCCTCCCAGCCGAGCATGGCGAGCTTGGCGCGTTGCGCATCGGCATCGCCCTGGGTGTTGTAGGCCCCGGCCTGGACGAAATACTCGTAGGACTCGGCGCTGGCGCTTGCCGCCGGGCTGGCGCTGGCCTTGGCCTTGGCGAAGTCGCCCAGCGGGTCGGTGGCCGACGGTTCTTTGGCCGGTGCTTTGGCGTCGGCCTTGGCATCGGCTTTGGGTTCAGCCTTGGCGTCGGTTTTGGTGTCGGTCTTGCCCTCGGCCTTGGCCTCTGCCGTGGTGGCCGGGGTGGGGCTGGCATCGGCCTGGGGGGGGCGCGCCGGGGTGTTGCCGGTCAGCGCCTGGTTGGGGTTCCAGTTGCGGTTGCGTGCGGCTTCCGCCTGGTCCTGGTCGGCGCTGCGCAGCCCGGCTTTGTTCAGGAACGGCACCGGCACCTTGGCGACGTACACCGCCACAGCCAGTGCTGCGCCCAGGCCCACGAGCAAGCCGAGGATGAAGCCGATGATGGTGCCGCCGCGTTGGGTGTTGTTCATGGTGCTTACATTCTTTCAGGGGCCGAGACGCCGAGCATCGCCAGGCCGTTGCGCAGCACCTGGGCGGTGGCCGCCACCAGTGCCAGGCGCGCGAGCTTGATGGCCTCGTCCTCGACCAGGATGCGCTCGGCATCGTAGTAGCTGTGGTAGCAGGCGGCGAGTTCGCGCAGGTAAAAAGTAACGTCGTGCGGCGCGTTGCCGGCGGCAGCGGCAGTGAGCATGTCCGGGTACTTGGCCAGCAGCAGCATCAGGGCCTGGGCCTGCTCGCCCTGCAGCGCCGAGAGATCGACGCCGGTGAGGGGCGCCAGGTCGTAGTCCTCGCGCCAGCCGCGCAGCACCGAGCAGATGCGCGCGTGCGCATACTGCACGTAGAACACCGGGTTGTCGTTGTTCTGCGCCACGGCCAGATCGACATCGAAGGTGTACTCCGTGTCCGGCTTGCGCGAGAGCAGGAAGAAGCGCACCGCATCCTTGCTCGTCCACTCGATCAGGTCGCGCAGCGTGACGTAGCTGCCGGCGCGCTTGCTGATTTTGACTTCTTCGCCGTTTCTCACCACGCGCACCATGGTGTGCAGCACGTAGTCGGGGTAGCCGGCGGGGATGCCGCCGTCGGCCGCCTGCAGGCCGGCGCGCACGCGGGCGATGGTGCCGTGGTGATCCGTACCCTGGATGTTCACCACCTTGGTGAAGCCGCGCTGGAATTTCTGGATGTGGTAGGCGACGTCGGGCACGAAGTAGGTGTAGCCGCCGTCGCTCTTGCGCATCACGCGGTCCTTGTCGTCGCCGTACTCGGTGCTGCGCAGCCACAGCGCGCCGTCCTGCTCGTAGGTCTTGCCGTTGGCGATCAGGCGGTTGACGGTGGCCTCGACGTGGCCGTTGGTGTACAGGCTCGACTCGAGATAGTACTCGTCGAACCGCAGGTTGAACGCCTGCAGATCCTTGTCCTGCTCGTTGCGCAGGTAGGCGACGGCGAACTGGCGGATGTTGTCGTAATCCGCCACATCGCCATTGGCGGTGAAGGCGCGGTCGTCGGCCTCGACGGTTGCCTTGGCGCGGAAGGCGTCGGCAATGTCCTGGATGTAGTCGCCGTTGTAGAAATTCTTCGCCAGCGGGTTTTCGGCCTCGGTGGGCCAGCAGGCGTCACCGGGCTTGAAACCCTGGGCGCGCAGCTGCGTGCTTTTGGTCAGGGTGTCGATCTGCACGCCGGCATCGTTGTAATAAAACTCGCGGTGCACCGACCAGCCCTGGCTGGCGTACAGGTTGCAAATCGCATCGCCCAGCGCCGCCTGGCGGCCGTGTCCCACGTGCAGCGGGCCGGTCGGGTTGGCCGAGACGAATTCGACCAGGATTTTTTCGCCGCGCGCGGGCTGCTGGCCAAATTGCGTGCCCTGCGCCAGCACCTGGCGCACCACTTCCTGCTTGGCGGCAGGCTTGAGACGGATGTTCAAAAAGCCTGGGCCGGCGATCTCGATGGCATCGACCCACTGCGCAAAGGCTGGCGTCGCCATCAAGGCCGCCTGCAGCTGCTCGCCCAGGGCGCGCGGGTTGGCCTTGAGTGGCTTGGCCAGTTGCATGGCGGCGGTGCAGGCCAGATCACCATGCGCGGCGACCTTGGGCGATTCAAAGGCGGCGCGGCTGCCGGCACCGGGGGAGATTTGTTCGAGCTCGCCGGCCAGGGCCGCGAGCAATTGTTGTTTCACGCTGAGCATGGGGGCGAATTCTACGGGTCACCCCGTCATCGCCCGGCAGGCTTGGCGCGTTATCCTGTGGCGCGCCCCAGACATCGGGGTGCCACTTCCTTTGATTTGCAGGAGCCTCGCATGAAAAAACTGCTTCCCCTGCTGGCCGCTGCCAGCCTTGTCTTCTCGGCCGCTGCCCAGGCCGCGAATGCCGAAACCCCGGCCGCCAAAGCCCCCACAGCGCAGCAGACCAAGATGACAGACTGCAACGCCGAGGCCAAGACCAAGGGCCTGAAGGGTGATGAGCGCAAGGCGTTCATGAAGCAATGCCTGAGCCACAAGCCCCAGGCCGAGGCTGCCCAGGGTACGCCGCAGCAGGAAAAAATGAAAACCTGCAACGCCGACGCGAAGAAGCAAAGCCTGGCGGGCGACAAGCGCAAGGCCTTCATGAAGGAATGCCTGGCCGCCAAGCCCTGACGCCCTGGCGGGCTACTGAGCCCAGCCGCTTTCCCGGCCGCTTTCACAGCCCAGGCCCCGGTGACGGGGCCTGGGCTTTTGCGTTGGGCTCAGATCGTCAACACGTTCTCAAAAAGTCTCCCAGTCGTCGTCACCGCCGGCGGCCGGCTTGGGGGCGGCGGCGGGTGCCGGAGGTGCCAGCGCTGCCTTCGGGGCGGTGGCCGAGGGGCGGGCAGCGACGGTGGCGGCTGGGCGCCGGGGCGTGGCCAGGGGCGGGCGACTGGGTGCGGGCTGTGGGCTCGGGCTCGGGCTCGGGCTCGGGCTCGGAGCGGGGGCACTGTAGCCGCCGCTGGTGCTGGCGCCCGTTCCGGTGCGGAAGGCGGACACCGTCTCCACCAGCTGCTGCGCCTGCGCTTTGAGGCCGCTGGCGGCGGCGGCCATTTCCTCGACCAGGGCGGCGTTTTGCTGCGTCGCCTGATCCATCTGCGTCACGGCCTCGCCCACCTGGGCGACGCCGCTGGACTGCTCGCGGCTGGCGGCGCTGATCTCGCCCATCAGGTCGGTGACGCGGCGGATGCTGGAGACGACCTCGTCCATGGTGCTGCCGGCGCGATCGACCAGTTGCGTGCCTTGCTCGACGCGCTGCACGCTGTCGGTGATGAGCTGCTTGATCTCCTTGGCCGCCTCGGCGCTGCGCTGCGCCAGGTTGCGCACCTCGCCGGCGACGACGGCAAAGCCCCGGCCCTGCTCGCCGGCGCGCGCGGCTTCCACGGCTGCGTTCAGCGCCAGGATGTTGGTCTGGAAGGCAATGCCATCGATGACGCTGATGATGTCGGCGATTTTGTGGCTGCTGTCCGAGATGCCCTGCATCGTGGTGACGACTTCGGCGACCACGCCGCCGGCCTGCTCGGCCACGCGCGAGGCGCCGAGTGCGAGCTGATTGGCCTGCTGTGCGTTGTCGGCGTTGTGGCGCACGGTCGAGCCCAGTTGCTCCATCGAGGCGGCCGTTTCTTCGAGTGCGCTGGCCTGGCTTTCGGTGCGCGCCGACAGGTCGTGGTTGCCCTGGGCGATCTCGCTGCTGGCAGTGGCCACGCCTTCGGAGCCGTGGCGCACGTCGAGCACGATGCGCGCGACGCTGTCGCGCATGGCGCGGATGCCGTGGGCGATGCTGTTGCTGTCCACGTCGCTGGGAATTTCGGCCGTCAGGTCGCCGTTGGCGATACGGTGCGTGATGGCGTTGAGTGCTGCCGGCTCGGCGCCGAGCTGGCGCAGGATGCTGCGTGCAATCGCCCAGCTCAGCCCCAGCATGAGCAGTGCCAATACGGCGGTGATGGCGCCCGCTTCCAGCAGGCGCTGTACGAAGGTGGCCTGCACGCTGTTGACGTAAACGCCCGAACCAATGACCCAGCCCCAGGGGGCAAAGCCCTTGACGTAGGAGATTTTGTCTACCGGCTTGTCGCTGCCGGGTTGCGGCCATTGGTATTCGACGTAGCCTTCACCGCTTTTCTTCACGGTGTTGACGAATTCGGAGAACAGGTGCTTGCCGTTGGGATCCTTGGTGTCGCTCAGATCCTTGCCTTCGAGCTGCGGGCTGATGGGGTGCATGACCATGCGCGTGTGCATGTCGTTGACCCAGAAATACTCCTTGCCGCTGTAACGCAGCGAGCGCAGGGCCTCCAGGGCGCGCTCCTGGGCGACGTTCTCCGGCAGCTTGCCGTCTTTGCTCAGGCTGTGGTAGTACGCCGCCAGGCCGTGGGCGGTTTCCACCACCTGGCGCACGTTGGCGGCGCGTTCATCAAGCAGGAGATTGCGCTCCGAAACCATCATGCTGGCCAGCAGCGCCAGCATGGACAGCAGGGTCAGCGTCACCAGCGCGGCCAGGCGGCGCGCCACGCTGAGTCGGTAGAGCCATTGCATGGTGTGTCTCCTTTGTTCTTT
>JAJTBK010000039.1 GCA_021286965.1 Comamonadaceae bacterium
AAGGCGCTGTTGCAGGCGCCATCTGCCGAGGAGCACCAGGCGATGGCTGGCAACGATCCGCGTCGCCACGTCACGTTCGATGTTCCGGGCGACGGTAAATTCAAGGTGCTCAACACGCCCGAGCACCTGCAGGCGTTTCGCAAGAAGGTTGCGCAGTCGCCCGGGTTCAGCAGCAAAGGCCAGAAGCAGGCTGCGCCTGAGCGCAATCCTGGTGTGCAGAACGGCAGCAGCACGAAGGCTGCGGCACTGAACGCCATGATCGAGGAAGGCGATTTTGAGGCGGCGCGTGACTATGCCAAGGCTGCGGGGCTGTCTCTGGACGATGCCAAGCCGACTGGCGAGCGCAAGGCGCAGTGGGCGCAGTACCGCAAGGATGGCACGGTGCCTGCGCAGCCGGACACCACACCGAAGGAGCCCAGTGGCTACCGCCTGCCTGACGATGTGAACAAGGACTGGCGGGACTCTGCAGGGCGCAGCTCGGAGCACCCGGATTATGTGCCGACGGCACGCCAGCAGCTTTTGATGGATGCGGTGGGCAGGGCTGTCGATGGCGGGAAGTTCTACGCGCATGATGTCAATGATGCGGTGGCCAATGAGCTTGGCGTAACTCCAGAGCAGCGCGGCAGGAATCGGCATAACGTGGATGGCGGCGACTTTGGCTATGACGCGTATATGGCGCGCAATGCGCTTGATGCCCAGCGCGGCAATGCCAAGAGCCGAGAAATTGCAAAGGCGCTGTCCCTGCAGCCTGGCGACAAGCTGGGCACGCTGGTGTTCAATGACGGCAAGGTGACGACCGGGGTGGCGGTGACGGCGCTGAGCGACACGGGATTGATTGCAACGATTGCCGGTAAACGTGGCGTTGCCACGACGCACGGCCAGGTAGGCGTTGACGCCATTGCTGCGGCGCTCGACCGTGCCAAAGAGCGCGGCAAGCGCAAGGATGGGTTTGCTGAGTTTGTGGCGGGGCGAAAGCAGGCCGATGCAAATCTCAACTCTGCTGCAGTTGCCGAAGACACGGCAATGCCTGGCGGCCAACCGCAGGCAGCTACTGAATCAGGAGCGCAGGCAGAGCAGCCCACTGACTTCATCCCCGCGCCCGATGGCGGCCTGGACTACGGCGAGATCACGCCCGAGATGGGCCAGGCCATACGCCGGCAGGCGGGCAAGATCAGGCTGCAGCAGGGCAATGAGCGCTTTGGTTTGACGCACATCGAGTCTCGCCATGGCGAAGAGATACGCAATGCCGGGTTCGCGTCCGTTCAGGAGTTCGTCGCCGACATCGCCAAGAACATCGACCAAGTGTGGAAGCCGGATGCCACGAGCCAACTGGTGGCACTGCATGTGGTGAAGAACGACCGGGTGATGTTTGTGCAACTGCAGTCCGAGTCGTCTGGAGGACAGGACTTCTACACCGTGAATACCGCGTTCCCATCACGGGCCGGGTACGTTGCCAACAAGAAGAATTGGAAAATGCTTTGGGAGGGCCGGGCCCAGCCATCTCAGTCCGCTACCAGCGAGCAGACCCCATTTGCTGCGCCGCCTCAGAAAGCTGGTGAGGCGGCCACGATCCCATCGGGCCAAAGCAACGCCAGTGTAGCCCAGATCTCCCCGCAGGCGCAATCGTCGAAGCCCGCCGAGTCCTTCACTCTGAGCATCCGAGGGTTTGGCGACATCACCATGCAGGTGCTCAATGCCGTGCCGACCAACCCAGGCGAAACGGTGGTGTCCGAGCGCATCATCCCGGCAAATACGCGACTGAGCCGCGCCGACGCCGAGGTACTGGGCCTGCCTGCCGACATCAAGAAGGTGCAGGCATGGCGGGTGTCTGTCATTCGCTCCAAGGACGGCAAGCATGGTTCGCTGATTGAGGCGATG
>JAJTBK010000040.1 GCA_021286965.1 Comamonadaceae bacterium
GACCCCACCGACAAGACGGTGGACGCCCTGATGAAGCTCGACCTGCCGGCTGGCGTGGACGTCGAGATCAAGCTGCAGTAATGCGGTTGCTGCGGCGCCCCCCGGGGTGCTGCAGTTTCCTTTGTATAACGCGGGCTTGCTTGCAAAAGCAGTCCGCGTTATACTTTGCGGCTTCGCTTTTCCTTCGGGGTGGGCGAAGCTTTAATAACCCTCTTTCACAGCACGCAAGCCCATGGGCGAGCAAGGTGTAAACGGCGCAGCCAATTGAAGTTGCGGCGGTGAAAGCTCTGGAGAAAACCAATGAGTCTGTGCAACTCCCTCGGGTTGCTGGGCCGCAAGGTGGGCATGATGCGTCTGTTCACCGATGACGGGGAAGCCGTTCCCGTCACGGTGGTGGATGTGTCCAACAACCGCGTTACCCAGGTCAAAACCCAAGAGAACGATGGCTACGTGTCCCTGCAGGTCACGTTCGGTTCGCGCCGCGTTTCGCGCGTGACCAAGCCTGAAGCCGGCCACCTCGCCAAGGCAGGTGTCGAAGCCGGTGAAATCATCCGCGAATTCCCCGTGACCGCTGAAGTCGCTGGCAAGTACGCCGCCGGTGCCACCGTGCCCGTCGCTGACGTCTTCGCCGTGGGCCAGAAAGTGGACGTGCAAGGCACCTCCATCGGTAAGGGCTACGCCGGCACCATCAAGCGCCACAATTTCGGTTCGCAGCGCGCCTCGCACGGTAATAGCCGCTCGCACAACGTTCCTGGCTCCATCGGTATGGCGCAGGATCCGGGCCGCGTGTTCCCTGGCAAGAAGATGACTGGTCACATGGGCGATGAGACCGTGACTACCCAAAACCTCGACGTGGTTCGTATCGACGAAGCGCGTCAACTGCTCTTGATCAAGGGCGCTGTTCCGGGCTCCAAGGGTGGCTTCGTGACGGTGCGTCCCGCCATCAAGGCCAAAGCTTCCAAAGGAGCGAACTAATGCAGCCCGAACTCCTGAATGAACAGGGCCAGGCCGCGTCCAAGGTGGACGTTCCCGAGACCGTGTTCGATCGCCAGTACAACGAAGACCTGATCCACCAGATCGTCGTCGCCTACCGCGCCAACGGCCGTCAGGGCACCCGTGCCCAGAAGGACCGCGAGCAGGTGCGCCACTCGACCAAGAAGCCCTTCAAGCAAAAGGGCACCGGCAACGCACGTGCCGGTATGACCTCCTCGCCGCTGTGGCGTGGTAGCGGTCGCGTCTTCCCGAACCTGCCTGAAGAAAACTTCACGCAGAAGATCAGCAAGAAGATGTACCGCGCCGGTATGGCCTGCATTCTGTCGCAGCTGGCGCGCGAAGGCCGCCTGGCTGTGGTCGATTCGCTCAAGGTCGAAACCCCCAAGACCAAGGTCCTGGCTGACAAGTTCAAGGCCATGAACCTGGAATCGGTGATGGTGATCGCCGACGAGGTCGATGAAAACCTGTACCTCGCTTCGCGCAATCTGAAGAACGTGTTCGTCGTCGAACCGCGTTATGCAGACCCCGTGTCGCTGGTGCACTTCAAGAAAGTGCTCGTCACCAAGGGCGCGATCGACAAACTCAAGGAGATGTTCGCATGAGCACGCTCAAGTTTGACGAAGGTCGTCTGATGCAAGTGTTGGTTGCTCCCATCGTGTCCGAGAAGGCCACCATGGTTGCTGAAAAGTCCAACGCCGTGACGTTCAAAGTGCTGCAAAACGCCACCAAGCCCGAGATCAAAGCCGCTGTCGAGCTGCTGTTCAAGGTCGAGGTCAAGGGCGTTTCTGTGGTCAATACCAAAGGCAAGACCAAGCGCTTTGGCAAAACGATGGGCCGCCGCGACAACGTGCGCAAGGCTTACGTGACGCTCAAAGAAGGTCAAGAGCTGAACCTGTCCGGGGAGGCTGCGTAAACCATGGCCGTTATCAAGCTCAAACCCACTTCGCCCGGCCGTCGCGGCACGGTGAAGATCTCGCGTGACCACCTGCACAAGGGTGAAGCGTTCGCAGCCCTGCTGGAACCCCAGTTCCAGAAGGCCGGCCGCAACAACAACGGTCACATCACCACCCGTCACAAGGGCGGTGGCCACAAGCACCACTACCGCGTGGTGGACTTCCGTCGCAACAAGGATGCCATCCCCGCCAAGGTGGAGCGCATCGAGTACGACCCGAACCGTTCGGCCCACATCGCCCTGGTGTGCTACGCCGACGGCGAGCGCCGTTACATCATTGCACCGCGCAACCTGGAAGTCGGTAGCTCCATCCTGAGCGGCTCCGAAGCCCCGATCCGCGTCGGCAACACCCTGCCGATCCGCAACATCCCGGTGGGTTCGACCATTCACTGCATCGAGCTCAAGCCCGGTGCCGGTGCCCAGATCGCCCGCTCCGCTGGCACGTCGGCCACGCTGCTGGCGCGCGAAGGCGTGTACGCCCAGGTGCGTATGCGTTCGGGCGAAGTGCGGAAGATCCACATCGAATGCCGCGCCACCATCGGTGAAGTGGCCAACGAAGAGCACAGCCTGCGCCAGTTGGGCAAGGCCGGTGTCAAGCGCTGGATGGGTATTCGCCCGACCGTGCGCGGCGTGGCCATGAACCCGATCGACCACCCGCACGGTGGTGGTGAAGGCCGTACCGGTGAAGGCCGTCACGCTGTTGACCCATGGGGCAACCTGACCAAGGGCTACCGCACCCGCAACAACAAGCGCACACAAGTGATGATTGTGTCGCGCCGTAAGAAGTAAGGGGTAGCAAATGACTCGTTCTCTCAAAAAGGGTCCGTTTGTTGACCATCACCTGCTGGCCAAGGTCGAAAAGGCCATCGCCACCAAGGACAAGAAGCCCGTCAAGACCTGGTCGCGCCGCTCCATGGTGCTGCCCGAGTTCATCGGCCTGACGATTGCCGTGCACAACGGCAAGCAGCACGTGCCGGTGTACGTGACCGACCAGATGGTCGGCCACAAGCTGGGCGAATTCGCGCTGACCCGTACGTTCAAGGGTCACCCTGCGGACAAAAAAGCCAAGAAGTAAGGAATAGAACATGTCTGAAACACGTGCTGTTCTCCGTGGCGTCCGCCTGTCTGTGGACAAGGGTCGCCTGGTCGCGGATCTGATCCGTGGCAAGAAAGTGGACCAAGCCCTGAACATCCTGGCCTTCACGCAGAAAAAAGCTGCCGTGATCGTCAAGAAGGTGCTCGAGTCGGCCATCGCCAACGCCGAGCACAACGACGGCGCCGACATCGACGATCTGAAGGTCAAGACCATCTACGCCGAGCAAGGCACCACGCTCAAGCGCTTCACCGCGCGCGCCAAGGGCCGTGGCAACCGCATCAGCAAGCCGACCTGCCACATCTACGTGACTGTTGGCAATTAAAAGGCCAGAGGAAGAATATGGGACAGAAAATCCATCCTACCGGCTTTCGCCTTGCTGTAAGCCGTAACTGGGCCAGCCGCTGGTACGCCAGCAACCGCGACTTCGCCGGCATGTTGGCCGAAGACGTGAAGGTGCGCGAGTACCTCAAGGCCAAGCTGAAGAACGCTGCGGTGTCGCGCATCCTGATCGAGCGCCCCGCCAAGAACGCCCGCATCACGATTTTCTCGGCACGTCCGGGCGTCGTGATCGGCAAGAAGGGCGAGGACATCGAGAACCTGAAGAAGGAACTCGCGACCCGCCTGGGCGTGCCCGTCGCAGTGAACATCGAAGAAGTGCGCAAGCCCGAAATCGATGCCAAGCTGATCGCCGACAGCATCACCCAGCAGCTCGAAAAGCGCATCATGTTCCGCCGCGCCATGAAGCGCGCCATGCAGAACGCCATGCGCCTGGGCGCCCAGGGCATCAAGATCATGTCCTCGGGTCGTCTGAACGGCATCGAAATCGCCCGCTGCGAGTGGTACCGCGAAGGCCGTGTGCCGCTGCACACCCTGCGCGCCGACATCGACTACGGCACCTCCGAAGCCAAGACCACCTACGGTGTGATCGGCGTCAAGGTGTGGGTCTACAAGGGTGACTCCCTGGGCCGTGGCGCTGTGCCGGCGGTCGAGACGCCGCGTCCTGACGACGAGCGTCGCCCGCGTGGCCCGCGCCGCGATGGCCGTGGCGACGGTCGCCGTGACGGCGCTGGCCGTGGTGGCCGCCGCCCCGCTGGCACCAACGCCGCCCCTGCCGACGGCAGCGACAAGCCTGCTGGCGCCGGTGCCGATTCCGTTAAGCGCGTAAACAAAGCCGCGCCCGCTGCTGCGGACGGTAAAGGAGAATAAACATGCTGCAACCAGCACGCCGCAAGTTCCGTAAGGAACAAAAAGGCCGCAACACCGGCATCGCCACCCGTGGCAACGCCGTGTCCTTCGGCGACTTCGGTCTGAAGTCCACCGATCGCGGCCGCCTCACGGCCCGCCAGATCGAAGCCGCTCGCCGCGCGATTTCGCGCCACGTCAAGCGCGGTGGCCGTATCTGGATCCGTGTCTTCCCCGACAAGCCGATCTCGACCAAGCCTGCCGAAGTCCGTATGGGCAACGGTAAGGGCAACCCGGAGTACTACGTGGCTGAGATCCAGCCCGGCAAGATGCTCTATGAGATCGTCGGTGTGCCCGAAGAGCTGGCGCGCGAGGCTTTCCGCCTTGCCGCTGCCAAGCTGCCCCTGCGCACGACCTTCGTGACCCGTCAAATTGGTGCTTAAGGAGATCAACATGACGAAAGCTGCTGAACTCCGCCAAAAAGACGTTGCCGCCCTCGAAGCCGAAGTGAAAGCCCTGCAAAAGGCCCACTTTGGTCTGCGGATGCAAAAGGCCACGCAACAACTGGGCAACACGGCGACGATCAAGGCGACCCGCCGCGACATCGCCCGCGCCAAGACCATCCTTGCTGAAAAGCAAGCTGCCAAGTAATCGAAGGAGCCGACATGACGGAAGCTAAAAAATCCCTCAAGCGCACCTTGATTGGCAAGGTGGTCAGCGACAAGCGTGCCAAGACCGTGACCGTGCTCGTCGAGCGCAGCGTCAAGCACCCGATGTACGACAAGATCGTCGTGCGTTCGAGCAAGTACCACGCCCATGACGAAAACGGCGAGTACAAGATGGGCGACGTGATCGAGATCACGGAAAGCCGTCCGCTCTCCAAGACCAAGAACTGGGTTGCCACTCGCTTGGTGCAAAAGGCTGCTCTGGTCTAAGCCCAATCAGCCCCTGGGCAGCAATGCCTGAGGAAACGACCCACAATGCGTGGGTCGTTTTTTTTTGCCCCCAGGGGCCTTTGGAAAGGAAATTGCCATGATCAAGGTTGGAGACACCCTGCCCGCCGTCACGCTGATGGAGTACGTCGAAGTCGAGGGCAACGGCTGCAGCATCGGCCCGAATCCGGTGGACGTGCGCGCTGCCAGCGCCGGCAAGACGATCGCCCTGTTGGCCGTGCCGGGCGCTTTCACGCCCACCTGCTCGGCCCAGCACCTGCCGGGCTATATCGCCCAGGCAGCGGCGTTCAAGGCTGCCGGTGTGGATGAAATCTGGTGCCTGGCGGTGAACGACGCCTTCGTCATGGGCGCCTGGGGGCGCGAGCAGCAGGCCGCTGGCAAGGTGCGGATGCTCGCGGACGGCGATGCCGTCTTCGCCAAGGCCACGGGCCTGACGCTCGATCTGAGCGGCAAGGGCCTGGGCCTGCGCAGCAACCGCTACTCCATGCTGGTCAAGGACGGCGTGGTGCGCCAGCTCAACAACGAAGCCCCGGGCAAGTTCGAGGTCAGCGACGCGGGCACACTGCTGGCACAAGCACAGGCTTGATTTTGCTATCTAATCGATAGCTTCTGGCGCTTGCCCCACAAGGGCTGGCGCCATTTTTATTCCAAATCGGCTTTGAGGTAATGGGCGCCAGCCACGGGGTTGTGGTAGTACGGCGGAATCTCCTCAAACCCCAGCTCGGCGTAGAGCGCACGTGCCGATTCCATCTCGTCGAGCGTGTCGAGCAGTACGCTGGCATAGCCGGCCAGGCGGGCGGCGTCCAGCGTCGCCTCGGCCAGCTCGCGCCCCAAACCCAAACCCCGAAAGGCGGGGCGCACGTACAGGCGCTTCATCTCGGCGGCGTTGGGGTAGTCGCAGCCGTCGAGCGGGCGCAGGGCGCAGCAGCCGGCGATGGCGCCATCGACGCTGGCCAGCAGCAGCAGGCCGCGTGGCGCGCCGTAGTCGCCGGGCAGGGCGGCGAGTTCGGCCTCGAAGTCCTGGAACGCCAGATCGACCGTCAGGCTGGCCGCATATTCACGAAAAATCGCGCGCACAGCATCGAGTTCGCTCGGCTGGGTCGGCGTCCAGAGGGTAATGGCAGGCGCAGGATCCACGGGGGTGGGGCAGAGGGCAAAAGCCCAGTGTACTGCGCTCAGGCCTCGGCCAGCAGCTTCTCGATCAGGCGGTGCAGCTCGGCAAAATCGGGTGCGCCGACGTAGCTTTTGACGATCTGGCCGCGTTTGTTCACCAGGTAGGTGGTGGGCGTGATCTTGATGTCGCCCCAGGCGCGGGCGACGGCGCCGGTGTGGTCCAGCGCCACCTTGAACGGTAGCTGGCGCGATTGCGCAAAGTTGAGCACGTACTGCGGCGGGTCGTAGCTCATGGCCACGGCCAGGGTGTCGTAGCCCTGGGCCTGGTATTTTTTGTGCGTGGCGATGATGTCGGGCATCTCGGCCACGCAGGTGGTGCAGCTGGTGGCCCAGAAGTTCACCAGCGTGACCTTGCCGCGCAGGTCGGCCGTGCTTTGCTGGCTGCCGTCGAGCAGGACGAAGGTGGACTGCGGCGCCGCCTGCTGGCCGGTGCCGAGGTAGACGTAAGCGCCGACAGCGGCAAAAGCGGCGAGCGCAGCGCCCGCGATCCAGTGTTTGATGGCCATAGCGTGACAGAGTGAGAAAGTGAAGCCTGTTGTCCGGGTGCGACTGCGCGGCGGGCAAGAAGTTCGTATTGTCGGCCAGCGCCCGGGGCGCCCGCATAATGCCGGGACACACATTGCCCCTATGAGTACGCGTATTTTCCTTCTCACCCACGCGCCGTTGGCGCAGGCCTTGCACGCCTGTGCTGCCCACGTGTTCCCCGACTGCGCCGCCGAGCTGCTGGTGCTCGACGTGCCCGCGCACGAGGCACCCGAGGACAGCCTGGCGGCCGCGCAGGCGCTGCTGGCGTCGGCGGCGCCCCAGCCGCAAACCCTGGTGCTGACCGACGTGCTCGGGGCCACGCCCTGCAACGTGGCCCAGCGCCTGGTGCAGCAGCAGGCCGACTGCGCCCTGGTCACGGGGGTGAACCTGCCGATGCTGCTGCGCGCGCTGTGCTACCGCCACGAGGCGCTCGACAGCCTCGTCTCGCGCGCCGTCGATGGCGGCAAGGCCGGCGTCATGCGGGTCGAGAGCGCCCTGTCGGCCCCTACCTTGCGTTGCCCCTGCCCATGATCAGCGAAACCACCACCATCATCAACAAACT
>JAJTBK010000055.1 GCA_021286965.1 Comamonadaceae bacterium
TTTTGAAACTCAGCTTGTTCATCGAAGGGTTATGAAAATCAGGGAAAACCCTTTATTCTGAGCCATCAACCTTACACATTGCCTGGCCCTTGCGGCGCGATAGCCAAGACCTTGCCCGCCGCCCCGGGGCGGGACTTTAAAATCACGCCCCTATGCTCCAGCAACGCACGATCAAGACCTTGACCCGCGCCGTCGGCGTGGGCCTGCACAGCGGCCAGCGCGTGGAACTCACGCTGCGCCCGGCCCAGCCCGATACGGGCATCGTCTTTCGGCGCGTGGATTTGCCCGAGCCGGTGGATATCCCGATCAGCGCCGAGGCGGTGGTCGATACGCGCATGGCTTCGACCATCGGCGTCGGGGGCGCCAAGGTGCACACCGTCGAGCACATCATGTCGGCCTGCGCCGGCCTGGGGCTGGACAACCTCTACATCGACATCACCGCCGAAGAGGTGCCGATCCTCGATGGCTCGTCGGCATCGTTCGTCTTTTTGCTGCAAAGCGCCGGCGTGCAGCTGCAAAAAGCGCCCAAGCGTTTCATCCGCGTGACGCAGCCGGTGGAGGTGCGCGAAGGCGCCGGGGCGCAGCTCAAGTGGGCGCGCCTGGAGCCATACCACGGCTTCAAGCTGCGTTTCGAGATCGATTTTGCGCACCCGGCGGTCGATTCCACCGGCCAGTGCGTGGAGTTCGACCTGGGCGCCGGCAACTACGCGCGCGACATCGCCCGCGCCCGCACCTTTGGCTTTACGCGCGACGTGGAAATGCTGCGCACCCACGGCCTGGCGCTGGGCGGCGGGCTCGATAATGCCATCGTCATGGACGACTACAAGGTGCTCAACGCCGACGGCCTGCGCTACGACGATGAGTTCGCCAAGCACAAAATCCTCGACGCCATGGGCGACCTGTACCTGATTGGCAAGCCGCTGCTGGCGGCCTACAGCGCCTTTCGCAGCGGCCACGCCATGAACAACCAGCTGCTGCGCGCACTGCTGGCGCAGCCGCAGGCCTGGGAGGTGGTCAGCTTTGCCGACGAGCGCCAGGCACCGCAGGGGCTGGCGCAGCCAGTACGCGCCTGGTAACCGCTGCCAGCGCGGGGGCGGATTCTTTCCTATACTTGGCTCCGCTCCGGGGTGCACGAAGAACCAGTTTCAGGCGTGCTGAGATGGCCAACCGATTGGCCGAAACCGCGAACTTGATCTGGTTAATACCAGCGTAAGAAGAGCTGCAGTCGGGGACAGGTGCGCGCGTGGGCTTTACCAGGGCCGCGTGGCGCGGCCCCCGGCGATTGCGGAGCATTCCCACCACCCGCTTGCCAGGAATGCACGCCATGAACGCCCCCGATTCCTTCTCCCAACTGCTGGCCCGCACGCGCGAGTCCTTCCCTGCCTCCACCAAGAACTTCATCACCGGCAGCCGCGCCGACCTGCGCGTGCCGGTGCGCGACATTCAGCTTACCAACGGCGAGGTGGTGAGCGTGTACGACACCTCCGGCCCCTACACCGATCCGCAGGCCGTGATCGACGTGCGGCGCGGCCTGCCCAGCGTGCGCGGCGCCTGGATCGGCGCGCGTGGCGACTCCGAGGCCTACGCCGGCCGCCCTCCCGTGGCGCTGGACGACGGCCAGAAGAGCGAGGACGCCGCGCGCCTGGCGCAGCTGCGC
>JAJTBK010000096.1 GCA_021286965.1 Comamonadaceae bacterium
GCCGTGCGGATCAGGCCGCGACCACGCGCACCATCTCCAGGCACTTGTTGGAGTAGCCCCACTCGTTGTCGTACCAGCTGACCAGCTTGACGAAGGTGGAGTCCAGCGCGATGCCGGCTTCGGCGTCGAACACCGAGGTGCAGGGCTCGCCACGGAAGTCGGTGGCCACCACCTTGTCTTCGGTGTAACCCAGCACGCCCTTCATGGCGCCTTGCGAGGCGGCCTTCATGGCGGCGCAGATGTCTTTGTAGTCGGCTTCCTTGTTCAGCTCGACCGTCAGGTCCACCACCGACACGTCAGACGTCGGCACGCGGAAGGACATGCCGGTGAGCTTCTTGTTCAGCTCAGGAATGACCACGCCCACCGCCTTGGCGGCGCCAGTGCTGCTGGGGATGATGTTTTCCAGGATGCCACGGCCGCCGCGCCAGTCTTTGTTGCTCGGGCCGTCCACGGTTTTTTGCGTCGCGGTGGCGGCGTGCACGGTGGTCATCAGGCCGCGCTTGATGCCCCAGTTGTCGTTCAGCACCTTGGCCACAGGGGCCAGGCAGTTGGTGGTGCACGAAGCGTTGGAGACGATGGCCTGGCCGGCGTACTTCTCGTGGTTGACGCCAAAGACGAACATCGGCGTGTCGTCCTTGGAGGGGGCGGACATCAGCACCTTCTTGGCACCGGCGGCCAGGTGCTTCTCGGCGCTGGCCTTGTCCAGGAACAGGCCGGTGGCTTCGATCACGATGTCGGCGCCGACTTCGTTCCACTTCAGGTTGGCCGGATCGCGCTCTTGCGTCAGGCGAATCTTCTTGCCGTTGACGACCAGGGTGTTGCCCTCAACCGCCACCTCGCCCTTGAAGCGGCCGTGCACGCTGTCGTACTTGAGCATGTAGGCCAGGTAGTCGGGTTCGAGCAGGTCGTTGATGCCGACCACTTCGATGTCCGAGAAATTCTGCACGCAGGCGCGGAACACCATGCGGCCGATACGGCCGAAACCGTTGATGCCAATTTTGATGGTCATGAGGAAGCTCCTTTGGAAGTAACGAAAGAGGGGGGACGGGGTTTGCGGCTGCGCGCAGGGGCGCTGGCACTGCTGTTGAAGGCGACAACGGCATCCCAATCGACCTGGCCGCTGGCAGCGACGAAAGCAATCATGAATTCGCGCAAAAGCGCATCTTGTTTGAGCGCCAGCGCCTGCCTGAAGGTGTGCGCATGTTCACTGGCAAAGGACTCCATGGCGCGGGAGATACGCAGGTAAAAATCGGCCTCGCCGGTGAGCAATTCCCAAAATTTTTGCCCCGCCAGGCGCTCTACCGGGCTGACGGTTTTGGGGGCTGCTTTACGCCCGTAGCCATAACCGATGATGGGGCGAAACATCTTGCCGAGCTTTTTCAGCCGTGCCTGCAGTTGCTGAAATTCGGCCGATTGGCCCTTCTCGCTTTGCGCGTTGAAGATGTTGGTGCCCGACTTCACGGCCACGGCCCAGTATTCACGCGCCGTTTCAATGGCAAAGTCTTGCCCGGCGCCCGCACCGACCGTCACCGTCGCTGCGCCAGCCTGCCCTTGCTGGGCGGCAAAAAAGGCCAGCGGTTCAAAAAAATCGTTGCCAAAAATCGTTTCGTCGGAGCTGGAGATGCGCGCCAGCAGCGCCTGCTCGATAAATTCGACGGGCCGCGAAACGCCCAGCGCACGGTACAGGTAGGGATTTTTTTTCAGTAAATCAGCCAGCGTCAGCGCCTGCAACGCCGCCAGGCGCTTGCCGTACAGCGTCGCCAACAAGGCACCTACTTTCTCCCTGAGCAACGCCTCGTCCATCATGCGGACAACTCCAGTCCTGTCGTCGGCCATTGCGCCGTTACCCGTTGGTGTACCGAGGTTCCGCGCATCCGCTTGACGCGCACGGTGGCCGTTTGTGTCGCCGTGGCAATCAGCGCCTGGCCAATGGCCCGGCCCAGAGGGGCTGGAACGGCGTTGCCAATCTGACGGTAGCAATCAGCAGTGGCGCCCTCAAAACGCCAATCATCTGGAAAGCCCTGGATGCGCGCGTATTCACGCACCGACAGCGGGCGCAGCTGCGTTGGGTGACCCAGCAACGTGGCTTTTTGTACCGGGCTGGTGACCAGCGTGGGCGCGGGCTCGCGCCGGCTCAGGCGCCGGTAAAAGCCGACCTTGCCACCGCCCGAGGCGTAAGCACCACCCATGGCCTGCGGGCGCAGGGCCTCGGGCAGGCTTTTCCAGTTGCCGCCTTCGGGTACCTGCTGCAGGTACTGAGCGATGGTGGCGGAGAAGTTGGCGCAGGGCCCGACCTGCGGCCCGGCCTCGGGCAGGCCCTGCAGCGCATCACCCAGGGTGCGCCAGCGCAGCTGCGGGTCCTGGTGCTGCGGAAAATGCGAGGGCAGGGGCAGGAAGATGTCCTCGCCATCGCGGCTACCCAAAATGACCAGGCGCTCGCGAAACTGTGGCGTGCCGTAATGCACCGCATCGAGCACGCCATACACGGTGCGGTAGCCGAGGGCGGCAAACAGCTCCAGGATGTGTTCGAGCACCGGCTGCGAGTTCTCATCGCCCGGCTGGCTGCGCATGGAAGCCAGGCCCTTGACGTTCTCCATGACGAAGAAACGCGGGCGCAGCAGGCCCACCGCCTGCACGAAATTTTCATACAGCTGGCCGCGCTGATCCTGCACGCCCAGGCGCTTGCCTGCAGTGGAAAACGGCTGGCAGGGTGGCCCACCGACGACGGCGAACACCTCGCTCCCCTGCATACCGCAGGTTTGCAGCAAGCCATGCAGTTGGGGATCGTCCTGCAGCAGCTGGCGCAGATCGCCGGCAATGGCGGTGTGACCATTGCGGCGGATGGTTTGCACGCACCAGGGGTCGATGTCCTGCGCCACCACGGTGCGCAGCCCCGCCTGCTCCAGGCCAATATCGAGCCCCATGGCGCCGCTGAACAGCGACACCACGGGATAGGGATGCGCGCAGTTGGTCTCGCACGCCTCCAGGCTGGCTTGGAACAAAGGCAGGTCGTCGCGCACTACAGGAGCCCAGGTATCACTTTTTCTTGCTGCGC
>JAJTBK010000101.1 GCA_021286965.1 Comamonadaceae bacterium
TTGACCCAGGAGAAGAAGCCCTGCTCCTGCGCCACCGGGGCGGCCGCTGGCGGCGTGGCGGGTGCTGCCGGGCGCGGCTGTGCCGTCGGGGCCGGGCGTGCCGGGCGCGGTTCGGCCACGGGGGCCGGGGCGTCGGGCAGCACGCCCTTGATGATGGGCGTTTGCTTGTTGGTGGGCTCTTGCGAGCGGCGCGTGACCTGGGTGCGTTCTTCGATCTCGTCGGCGAGCTGGTAGCTGGCCTCGATGTTTTCCAGGCGCGGGTCGTCGTGCTTCAAGCGTTCGAGCTTGTAGTGCGGCGTCTCCATCGACTTGTTGGGCACCATGAGCACGCTGACGCGCTGCTTGAGCTCGATCTTGGTGATTTCGGTGCGCTTTTCGTTGAGCAGGAAGCTCGCCACCTCCACCGGCACCTGCACGTGCACGGCGGCGGTGTTGTCCTTCATCGATTCTTCTTGAATGATGCGCAGGATCTGCAGCGCCGAGGATTCGGTGTCGCGGATGTGGCCCGAGCCGCCGCAGCGCGGGCAGTTGATGTGCGCACCCTCCGACAGGGCGGGCTTGAGGCGCTGGCGGCTCATCTCCATCAGGCCGAACTTGCTGATGGTGCCGAACTGCACGCGCGCACGGTCCTGGCGCAGCGCGTCGCGCAGGCGGTTTTCCACGTCGCGGCGGTTCTTGCTCTCCTCCATGTCGATGAAGTCGATGACGATCAGGCCGCCCAGGTCGCGCAGGCGCATCTGGCGCGCCACTTCATCGGCGGCTTCGAGGTTGGTGCGCGTGGCGGTTTCCTCGATGTCGCCGCCCTTGATGGCGCGCGCCGAGTTCACGTCCACCGATACCAGCGCCTCGGTGTGATCGATGACGATGGCGCCGCCCGAGGGCAGCTGCACGGTGCGGGCGTAGGCCGACTCGATCTGGTGCTCGATCTGGAAGCGCGAGAACAGCGGCGCGTCGTCGCGGTAGCGCTTGACGCGCGATGCCTGCTCGGGCATCACGTGCGCCATGAACTGCTGCGCCTGTTCGTAGATGTCGTCGGTGTCGATCAGGATGTCATCGATGTCGTTGTTGAAGTAGTCGCGGATGGCGCGGATCACCAGGCTCGACTCCTGGTAGATCAGGAAGGCGCCCTTGCCGGCCTTGGCCGCGCCGTCGATGGCGCTCCACAATTTCAGCAGGTAGTTCAGGTCCCACTGCAGCTCGGGCGCGCTGCGGCCAATGCCGGCGGTGCGCGCGATGATGCTCATGCCCTTGGGGTATTCGAGCTGATCCATCGCCTCTTTGAGCTCGGCGCGGTCCTCGCCCTCGATGCGGCGCGAGACACCGCCGCCGCGCGGGTTGTTGGGCATGAGCACCACGTAGCGCCCGGCCAGCGAGATGAAGGTGGTCAGCGCCGCCCCCTTGTTGCCGCGCTCTTCCTTCTCCACCTGCACCAGCAGTTCCTGGCCTTCGCGGATGACGTCGTTGATGCGCGCCTGGCTGGGCGAGACGCCTTCGGCAAAGTATTGGCGCGAGATTTCCTTGAACGGCAGGAAGCCGTGGCGGTCTTCGCCGTAATCGACAAAGCAGGCCTCCAGGCTGGGCTCGACGCGCGTCACCACGGCCTTGTAGATGTTGCCCTTGCGCTGTTCGCGCCCTTCGACTTCGAGTTCGTAATCGAGGAGTTTTTGGCCGTCGACGATGGCCAGGCGCCGTTCCTCGGGCTGCGTGGCGTTGATGAGCATCCGCTTCATGGTTGTTCCTTTGTGCGTTGTTCTCGGCCTGCCGCTGGCGGCATACCGTAGGTGTCCTACCGTTTTCGTGGGCCAGGCCAAAGCCGGGCCCAGGATGCCGGGGTCAACGCGGGGAAGCGGGAAAAGAGGACGCAGGCGCGCGCCCGCTGCACTAGGTCAGCAGCGGGGGCGGTGGTGCGTGGATGGGTGCGAGGCGCGCAGCGCGCAGGCGGGCCGCTGTCGGCAGGGCGCACTGCGTGGGCAGGTGGGTTGGCTGGGGTTGGGCAATGGCCGCAGCCGGCGGCACAAGCCACCGCCATAGCGACACCATCCATGACCAGACAAACCACATATTTCGCTTTGATCCGCCGATGGTGCGCAAAGCCCGGGTAGGGTGCGGCCACCGGCCAAAAATTCCGTGTTCCAATGCGTCGGCCCGCCGGGTGGCGTACAGGCTGGCGGGCACATCTTCCCGCATGAAAAAAGCGTGTACGACACCCGTTGGCATCGACCTGCCTGCGCCGGGGAAATGGCGACTGGACTAAACTCCAGATAAATCAACCACTTACATAAAAATTGCGCAGGTGAATCACATTATAGAGGGCAAACCAAGCCCAGCCCTGGCGGCGCGCTTTATCACCGTCGATGAGGAATCGGTGGGCCAGCGCCTGGACAATTTCCTCATGCGCCATTTGAAGGGCGTGCCCAAGACCCACGTCTACCGCATCATCCGCAGCGGCGAAGTGCGCGTGAACAAGGGCCGCACCAGCGCCGACGCCCGGGTGCAGGCGGGTGACCAGGTGCGCCTGCCGCCGCTGCGCGTGTCGGAAAAAATCGAGGAAAAAGCGCAGCAGGCCGTGCCGGGGCGCGAATTTCCGATTCTGTTCGAGGACGAATACCTCATCGCCCTCGACAAACCCGCCGGCGTTGCCGTGCACGGCGGCAGTGGCGTGAGCTTTGGCGTGATCGAGCAGCTGCGCCGCGCCCGGCCGCAGGCGCCGCTGCTGGAGCTGGTGCACCGCCTGGACCGCGAAACCTCGGGCATTCTGCTGGTGGCCAAGAAGCGCTCGGCGCTCAAGCACCTGCAAGACCAGTTCCGCGAGCGTGAAACCGGCAAGACCTACCTGGCGCTGGTGCAGGGCGCCTGGGCGGGCAAGCACAAGGTGATCGATCTGCCGCTGCACAAATACCTGCAGGCCGACGGCGAGCGCCGTGTGCGCGTGACCACGCCTGAGGACCCCGACGCCATGCGCGCCATCACCCTGGTGCAACTGCGCCAGAACCTGCCGGCGCGCCCGGCCCAGGGGCTGCCGGCGATGGCGCTGCTGGAGGTGACCATCAAAACCGGGCGCACGCACCAGATCCGCGTGCACCTGGCCAGCCAGGGCCATCCCATTGCGGGCGACGATAAATACGGCGACTTCGACCTCAACCGGCGCTTGCCCAAGCAGGGCTTGAAACGCATGTTCCTGCACGCCTGGCGCCTGCAGTTCACGCACCCGGCCAGCGGTGAGCGCCTGGAGCTGCGCGCCGAGCTGCCGCCCGAGCTGGCGGCTTTCCTTACACCCCCTGCCTTGACCTCGCCATGACCCGTGCCCGCCGCTTCGATCTCATTGCCTTCGACTGGGACGGCACCCTGTGCGACTCCACGGCCATCATCGTGCGCAGCATCCAGGCGGCGGTGCGCGACGTGGGCGGCGCCGTACCCAGCGATACGGCGGCGTCGTACGTGATTGGCATGGCCCTCATGCCGGCGCTGGCGCACGCTGCGCCCGACGTGCCGGCCGCGAAATACCCCGAGCTGGCCAACCGCTACCGTTACCACTATCTGCAGCGCCAGGACGACCTGTGCCTGTTCGCTGGCGTGCTCGACCTGCTCGACGCCCTGCAGGCGCGCGGCCACCTGCTGACCGTGGCCACCGGCAAGAGCCGGCGTGGCCTGAACGAGGCGCTGCAGCAGGCGGCGCTGCGCGGGCGCTTTCACGCCTCGCGCACCGCCGACGAGACGGCGGGCAAGCCCCATCCGCTGATGCTGCAGGAGCTGATGGCCGAATTCGATGTGCCGCCAGCGCGCACGCTGATGATTGGCGACACCACGCACGACCTGCAAATGGCGCAGGCGGCGGGCTGCGCCAGTGTCGGTGTGGGCTACGGCGCGCACGCGCCCGAAGGCTTTGCCGCCCATGGCCCGCTGTTCGTCGCCGATTCGGTGGCGGCCCTGCATTCGTGGCTTGAAAACAACGCCTGAGGCGACGCAGAGGAAATTATTTGTGACTACCGCCGATCCCCGCTGCATTCCCCTGTGCGCCAGCAGCGCGCTGCAAGACAGTGGCCGGGCGGTGGCGTTTGACGTTCTCTATGCCGGCCAGCCCTGCCGAGCTTTCGCCATTCGCTACGCCGGCCAGGTGCATGCCTACCTCAACCGCTGCGCCCACGTACCCATGGAGATGGACTACCAGGAGGGGCAGTTTTTTGACGACAGCGGCCAGTGGCTGCTGTGCGCCACCCATGGCGCGGTGTACGCGCCGGACACGGGCCGCTGCATCGAGGGTCCCTGCTGCGGCGCCAGCCTGGTGAAGATCGAACTGATCGAAACCGCAGGCCAGGTGCACTGGCATACTGCCCCCCCGTTGCAACCCGCTTTCCCCTGACCACCATGACCGATCCCCAACGCCCCGGTAATGCCGACCTTGGCGCCGCCCCCGACCTGTGGGGCCAGGCCGCAGCGCCCAAGCCGGCCGCCGCCGTGCCGCCGCCAACCCAGGGCTGGGAGCGCGAGGTGCTGGAAAAACTCGTTTTCGCCACCCTGAGCGAGCAGCGCGCCGCGCGCCGCTGGCGCATTTTCTGGCGCCTGCTGTGGCTGGCGCTGGCTGGTGCCATCGCCTGGGGCGTGGCGAACTACGAGGGCGCCAGCGTCAGCAGCACGCCGCATACGGCGGTGGTCGATATCAAGGGCGAAATCGCCAGCGGCGCCGAGGCCAGCGCCGAGCTCATCGTCGCGGCCATGCGCAGCGCCTTTGAAGACAGCGGCTCGCAGGCCGTGGTGCTGCTCATCAACTCGCCCGGCGGCAGCCCGGTGCAGGCGGGCATGATCAACGACGAAATCACCCGCCTGCGCGCCAAGTACGACAAGCCGGTGTACGCCGTGGTCGAGGAAAGCTGCGCCTCTGCGGCCTACTACATTGCTGCCGCTGCCGATGAAATCTACGTCGATAAGGCCAGCATCGTCGGCAGCATCGGCGTGCTGATGGACGGCTTTGGCTTTACCGGCACCATGGAAAAACTCGGCGTCGAGCGCCGCCTGCTGACGGCGGGCGCGAACAAGGGTTTTCTCGACCCCTTCAGCCCCATGAGCGAGAAGCAGCGCGCCTACGCCCAGACCATGCTCGAACAAATCCACCAGCAGTTCATCGAGGTGGTGAAAAAAGGCCGGGGCGAGCGCCTGAAGGTCAATGAGGACACCTTCAGCGGCCTGTTCTGGACCGGTCAACAGGCCATCGACATGGGCCTGGCCGACCATCTGGGCAGCCTGGACTACGTGGCGCGCGAGGTCGTCAAGGCCGAGGACGTGATCGACTACACGCGCCGCGACAACGTCGCCGAACGCCTGGTCAAGCGCTTTGGCGCCGCCATCGGCGGTGGCGCCGTGCAGACGCTGCAGCACAGCGGCCTGCAGCTGCGGTAAGCATCAAAAAGGCATCAAAAAAAGCCTCTAGCGCTTGCTGCATCAGCGCGAGTAGCTATTGTTTTTATAGTATTTGCTGCACCGCTGCCGTGATGCGCGCGCAGCGCTGTGCCCAGCTGCCGGTGACCGGCGTATAGGGCTGCTGCAGTTGCTGCAGCGCTTGTTCTAATTGCTGGAAAAACTGCTGGCGCTGCGCCAGCGCCGGCTGGCAGCGTTGGCCGTCGGCCTGCCAGGGCAGGCCCTCGGGGGCGAGCAGGAATACCGCGTCGTACTGTGTGCGCGCCAGCGCCGTGTCGATCCATGCCGGGCTGCGGCCAAACAGGGTTTGGCTCCACAGGCGGTTGCTGAGCAAATTGGTATCGAGCAGCAACAGCGGCGGCGCCTGCGCACGCGCCGCCTGCTCGCGCCGCCACTGCCCCCGGGCGATGGGGGTGATGTCGGCGTAGCAGGTGTTGCGCTGCTGCTGCACGATGTACTCGCGCACGTACTCGCCCACCACCGGCGCGCGAAAGTGCTGCGCCAGCGCCGCGCACAGGCTGCTTTTGCCGGCCGATTCGGGGCCGGTGAGCAGCACGACCTTCATGGCGCAGCGCCCGGTGCGTTCAGGCTGGCACGCCAGCTGCGCCAGCCCTGCAGTGCCAGCCCCATGAACACCAGGTAGAGCAGGGCGGTCAGCGGCATTTGCAGCGCCACAAACAGGCCCACGTACACGGCGTCGAGCAGCAGCCACAGCGGCCAGCAGGCCAGGCGCTTGTGTGCCATCCAGAACTGCGCCACCAGGCTAAAGCCGGTCAGCGCCGCGTCCAGCCAGGGCTGCTGGGCGTGGGTGTAGCGGCTCATCGCCAGGCCCAGCGCCAGGGTCAGCAGCAGGCCGGCGGCCAGGTCGCGCCCGAGCCGGGGCCAGGGCAGGCGCGAGACGGCGAGCGCCGGCGCATCGCCCCGGCGCCACTGCCGCCAGCCGTAGAGCTGCAGCACGGCGTACACGAGCTGCAGCAGCATGTCTGAATACAGTCGCGCCTGGGCAAAGACGATGGCGTAGAGCAGCACCATCACCAGCCCCAGCGGCCAGGCCAGGGGGCGTTGGCGCACCATCAGCGCCACGGAGACCACGCCCAGCAAGGCGGCCAGGGGTTCGAGCCAGGGCATGGGCCGGTGCTTACTGGCCCAGTGCCCACACGGCGGGCGTGTGCTTGTCGGCGGGCACGGCGTGGCCCTGCCAATCGCGCACGCTGCGGCTGTGGACCTGGGCGCTGGCCAGGGTCAGGCCAGCGGCCACGGCCAGGCGCGTGCTCGGCTGCAGGGTGTGCAGCAGGGCTTGCCACAGGGCGGCGTTGCGGTAGGGCGTTTCGATAAAGAGCTGGGTTTGCCCGGTTTTGAGCGCCAGCGCCTCCAGAGCGCGGATGCGCTGCGCACGCTCGGCACCGTCTTGCGGCAGGTAGCCGACGAAGGCGAAGTTCTGGCCGTTGAGGCCGCTGGCCGCGAGTGTCAGCAGCAACGATACCGGCCCCACCAGCGGCACGACGCGCGCGCCCAGGTCGTGCGCGGCGCGCACCACGGAGCTGCCGGGGTCGGCGACGGCGGGCATTCCGGCCTCGCTCACCAAGCCCATGTCGTGGCCGGCGAGCAGGGGCGCGAGCAGGCTGCGCGCGTCCAGGCGGGCCTGGCCTTGGCTGCCGTGGTCGCCTTTTTTGTGCACCTCGCGCGGCAGCTCGGCAATCTGCTGCGCCTGCAGCGGTGCGGCCAGGGGGTGCAGGGCGTCGATGCGCTTTAAGTAAGCGCGGCAGCTTTTGGCGTTTTCACACACCCAATGGGTGATTTGCGCCGCCTGCTGCAGCGTGCCGGCGGGCAGTGCGTCGCTCAGCGGGGCTTGGCTGGCGCAGCCGAAATCGAGCGGCGCGGGCACCAGGTAGAGCGTGCCCAGGGCGGCGGCGCTCATGGCAGCACCAGCCCCGCAGCGCGCAGCAGGCGGCTGGTGCGGATCAGGGGCAGGCCAATGAGGGCGGTGGGGTCGTCGCTGTCGATGGCGTCGAGCAGCGTGATGCCCAGGCCCTCGCTCTTGGCGCTGCCGGCGCAGTCGTAGGGCTGTTCGGCCCGCAGGTAGCGTTCAATCTCGGCGTCGCTCAGGTCACGAAAGCGCACCTGCACGGGGGCCAGCTCCACCTGGGAAAAGCCCGGGGCGACCACGGCGACGGCGGTTTGAAAGACCACCGTCTGGCCGCGCATCTGGCGCAGCTGGGCGGTGGCACGTTCGTGGTTGCCGGGCTTGCCCAGGCTCTGGCCGTGCAGGTCGGCCACCTGGTCGGAGCCGATGACGATGGCCTCGGGCTGCAGCGCCGCCACGGCCTGGGCCTTGGCCAGCGCCAGGCGCAGGGCGAGGGTGCGCGGGGTTTCGCCGGGCAGCGGGGTTTCATCGACCGCCGGGGCGGCGACGGTAAACGGCAGGTGCAAGCGGGTGAGCAGCTCGCGCCGGTAGCGCGAGGTCGAGCCCAATACCAGTGGGCGTTGCGGGGCGGGAGATTCAAGCATGGGCGCGATTCTCTTACACTGCCGCGATGACCAAGGAGTTCTCCCCCCGCCACCTCGATGTGAAGGCCTTTGCCCAGGCCGGCGCATCCCTGCATGGCCATGAATCGCTATTGAATTACGAGCGCCTGGCGCAAGAGGCGCAAGGCTTGCACCCTGATTTGCTTGTCGATTGGCAGGCCCAGGGCGCGCTGCGCACGGCCACCGGCGCCCAGTCCCAGGTGTGGCTGCAGCTGCAGGCACAGGCGAGTTTTCCCATGCATTGCCAGCGCTGCATGGGGCCGGTGGACGTGCCGCTGCAGGTCGAGCGCGATTTCCGTTTCGTCGCCGACGAGGCCACGGCCGAAGCGCAGGACGATGAGAGCGAGGAGGATTTGCTCGTACTCAGCCGCGACTTCGATCTGCACGCGCTGATTGAAGATGAACTGCTCATGGCCCTGCCCATGGTGCCGATGCACGACGAATGCCCGGCGCCGGTGCCGTTGAGCGCCGGTGAAGCCGAGTTTGCACAGGCCAGCAGCGAAAAAACCAACCCCTTCGCTGCCCTGGCGCAGCTGCAGGAAAAACCGGTGGCCAAGCCCAAAATTGATTAGGCTATAATTGTGGGCTTCGCGCGAATCCCCCTCGTGTCTTTAATGGGCTGAATCGCGTTTTTACCAACCCTTAAGACCCTAGGAGCCACCATGGCTGTTCAGCAAAACAAAAAGTCCCCTTCCAAGCGCGGTATGCACCGTTCGCACAACGCCCTGACGGTGCCCGGCATTGCCGTGGAGCCGACCACCGGCGAAACCCACCTGCGCCACCACATCAGCCCCAACGGCTTCTACCGTGGCCGCCAGGTGCTCAAGAACAAGTCCGAAGCCTGATACTGCTTTGAGCCTGTCCAAGGCCCGTGGCTACTTGTCGTAGCGCGGGCCTTTGTTTTTTCCGCTCCCCTTGGCCTTTGAACCCCAGCCACCCATGATCACATTGGCAGTTGACTGCATGGGGGGCGACCACGGCCCCCGCGTCACCCTCGCGGCGTGCCGCCAGTTTCTCGATAAACACTCCGATGCCCAGCTGCTGCTGGTGGGCCTGCCCGCCAGCCTGGGCGATTTTGCGCATCCGCGTGCCCGCATCGTCGCCGCCAGCGAAGTCGTGGCCATGGACGATCCGGTGGAAGTGGCGCTGCGCAAGAAAAAAGATTCTTCCATGCGCGTGGCCATTGCCCAGGTCAAGGATGGCGCCGCGCAGGCTGCCGTCTCGGCCGGCAACACCGGCGCGCTGATGGCGATTGCGCGCTACCTGCTCAAGACGCTCGACGGTATCGACCGCCCCGCCATCGCCACCCAGCTGCCCAATGACAAGGGCGGCGCAACCACGGTGCTCGATCTGGGCGCCAACGTCGATTGCTCGGCTGAACACCTGCTGCAATTTGCCGTCATGGGTTCGGCCCTGGTGTCGGTGCTGCAAGAAGGCAGCGCAGCCAGCGTGGGTCTGCTCAATATTGGTGAGGAAGTCATCAAGGGCAGCGAAGTCATCAAAAAAGCCGGTGAGCTGCTGCGTTCGGCGGGCGAAGCCGGGGATTTGAATTTCTACGGCAACGTCGAAGGCAACGATATTTTCAAGGGCACGGTCGATATCGTGGTCTGCGATGGTTTTGTTGGCAACGTGGCGCTCAAGGCCAGCGAAGGCGTCGCCTCGATGGTGGTGGGCGGCCTCAAGCAGGAATTCAAGCGCAATATCTTCACCAAACTGGCGGCCATCGTGGCTTATCCGGTGCTATCTGCCCTGATGAAGCGCATGGACTACCGGCGCTACAACGGTGCCGCGCTGCTCGGCCTGCGCGGTCTGGTGTTCAAGAGCCACGGCTCGGCCGATGCGCTGGCCTTTGAACAGGCTTTGAACCGCGCTTATGATGCGGCCCGCAACAACCTGCTCGATCGTGTCCGGACACGCATTGCACACGCGGCGCCGCTGCTGGCGCCGGCCTTGGTGCAGGCCGCCCCGGTTGCGCCAGCCCTCCAGCCTTGAACCCACGTTACTCCCGCATCACCGGCACCGGCAGCTACCTGCCGCAGCGCCGCGTCACGAACCAGAATCTGGCCGACGATCTGGCCGCGCGCGGCGTGGCAACGTCCGACCAGTGGATCGTCGAGCGCACCGGCATCCATGCGCGCCACTTTGCCGCGCCGGAAGAAAAAACCAGCGACCTGGGCCTGCATGCGGCGCGCCAGGCGCTGGCCATGGCCGGGCGCCAGGCGCAGGAGATCGACCTGATCGTCTTCGCCACGTCCACGCCGGACATGGTGTTTCCCTCCACCGCCTGCATCCTGCAAGACAAGCTCGGCGCCAACGGCTGCCCGGCGTTTGACGTCCAGGCGGTGTGCAGCGGCTTCGTCTATGCGCTGACGGTGGCCGACGCCATGATCCGCTCGGGCTCGGCGCGCCGGGCGCTGGTGGTCGGGGCCGAGGTTTTCAGCCGCATTCTCGATTTCAACGACCGCACCACCTGCGTGCTGTTCGGCGACGGCGCTGGCGCCGTGGTGCTCGAAGCCAGTGACGAGCCCGGCATTCTCGCCAGCGAGTTGCACGCCGACGGCAAGTACGTGGACATTCTGTGCGTGCCCGGCGGCGTCGCTGGCGGCGAGGTGGTGGGCAACCCGCTGCTGCAGATGGACGGCCAGGCGGTGTTCAAGCTCGCCGTC
>JAJTBK010000110.1 GCA_021286965.1 Comamonadaceae bacterium
GCGCCGAGACCCAGCCCTTGAACTGGCGGTCGTAGTTCTGCGGGATGTACAGGCCGCTGGCGGTGGCGATCTGCGCCGGCGCGTCGTGCAGCAGCGAGGCCGCCGTCAGCCGCCGCTCGGCCAGCGCCTGGGCGTACAAGAACGGCTTGAGCGTCGAGCCCGGCTGGCGCCGCGCGAGCACGGCATCGACCTCTGCCGCCTGGCTGAGCGCGCCCGAGGAGCCGACCCAGGCCAGCAGCTCGCCGCTGGCGTTGTCGAGGACGACGATGGCCCCATCCTCGACGCCACGCCCGCGCAGCTCGCGCAGCTGCTGCGCCAGCGTCTGCACGGCAAAGCGCTGCAGCGGCGCGCGCAACGTGGACGCCAGGCGCGGCGCCAGCGCCTGGCCAGGGGCCAGCGCCGCCTGCGCGCGCGCCAGCTGCTGGCGCGCAAAGTGCGGCGCCACGCCTTCGCTGGCGGCCCAGGCGCGCCGCTGCAGGGCGGCGCTGGCAAACATGTCGAGCGCCAGACAATCGGGCACCGGCGTGGGCTGCAGGGCGCGCAGCACGCCACAGGCGCGCTGGGCCACCTGCGCCGCGCGTGCGTTGGGCGCGCGCACCAGGGCGGCGGCCACGGCGGCCTCTTGCGCGTCCAGCCCATGGGCGGCCTTGCCAAACAGGGTGCGCGCCAGGGCCTCGATGCCCACCACCTCGCCCCGAAACGGCACCAGGTTCAGGTACGCCTCCAGGATTTGGTCTTTGCGCCACTGGCGTTCGAGCTGCTGCGCCGCCAGCGCCTGGCCCACTTTCTGCACCGCCGAGCGCCCGCCGCTGCCCCGGCGCAAATCCTCATCGAGCAAACCGGCCAGCTGCATGGTGATGGTGGAGGCGCCGCGCGTGCGCTGGTGCCACAAACGCCCCCAGGCCGCTGCCGACACCGCCGTCCAATCGACGCCGCTGTGGGCGTAAAAGCGCTGGTCTTCGCTCAGCAGCAGCGCCTGGCGCAGCGCCGGCGAGACATCGGCCAGCGCCTGCCAGGCGCCCCGGCGCACGTTGGCATCCACGCGCAGGCGCTGCAGCACCTCGCCCTCGCGCGAGAGCAGCTCGACCTCTGACGGGCGGTAGTCGGCGCGCACCTGCTCAAAGCTGGGCAGGGCCCAGGCCGGCAGCGCTGCGCAGGCCCCAACGAGAACCGCCGCCCACCAGCAGCGCATCACGCCCCCGGCGTGCGCAGGCGCACCGCCGCACACCAGCGCTGCGCCACGGCGGGCGTGGTGGTGCACACCGCATCGTGCTGGCGCGAGGCCACGGCGCGTTCGAGCAGCTGGATGTCGGCCTCGTGCTGGCGCGCCACGTGCGGGTCCTCGAAAAAAATCACGCGCTGGCAACGCCGCTGCAGCACCAGGTCGGCAATCTGCGCATCGCCCCCCAGCGGGCCGCTGTGAAACGGCTGCACCCAGTAGCGATCCGGCGGCCAGCCCCGGCCCCAGGCGAGCTCGTTCAGGCGCTGGCCGGTGGTACCGGTGGCGACGCGGCGCGCAAAGCGCGAGAGCACGTCGAAATGGCGGTCGGCAAAGGCCAGCATCTCGGCCTTGAGCGCATCGTGGGCAATCAGCGCCAGCGTCTGGGCGCCGTAGGCGTGCAGGTCGTCGGCCCCCGGGTCGGGCGCCAGGCCGGCGTGCAGGCGCTCCATCTCGATCCAGTCGCGCGCACTGGCGACGGTGGATAAAAACGGCTTGCCATGGATCACGCACTGGCGCTTGAGCGCCAGCGCCTCGGGAAAGATGGAGGACGGATCGACCGGATCGATCAGGTAGATGGCGCCGTCGAGCTGGCGCCCCTCGCCCTCCATGCCCACGACCTCGGCCACCAGCTGCATCAGCCCACCATCGCGCCCATAGGGGTAGCGCTTGAGCGGTGCGTAGCCGGCCAGCAGGCCGGTAGCGGCGATGGCATCGTGCGTGCGCCCGACGGCGTGCAGCCCCAGGCCAAGCGCCCGGATGCCCGGCGCGCAGGCGCGCAGCCAGGTGAACAGGGCCGCATCCGGGGTGTGGTGGTGCAGGCGGTTGGCGGCAAGACCGAGGCGCATGGCGGGCATTCTTTCGGGGGCAAAACAAGCTTTTGATCGTAATCAGATTGCGGCGCGCCCATACCGACACAAGTTGTCGCAACGCATTTCCGCAGGTGAAGGGGTTTTCCAAGCGGAATCTGGAGCAGATTCGCCGCTGGCACCGGTTCTGGAGCAGCGAGCCTGCAATTGCGAAGCAGGCTGCTACGCAATTTTTCCCTATCCCCTGGTGGCACAACGTGCTGATTGCCAGCAAATACACCGGCCACGCCGAGGCGCTGTACTACCTGCACCAAACGCAGGCCCACAGCTGGAGCCGTGGATCGCCTTCAACGCCGCCTATGCGCAGGATTTGGGCCATGACGCCAATGGTGGCAGCACGTCGGAGCGGCAGGCGTTCCGTAATTTCATGGCCGACCTGTGTGCACTGGACAAGAGCAAGGCCCTTTCCGCGCTGGTGTGGCAGGTGTTCCCCGGCCCCATCCGGGTGTTGCTGGACAACCAGTACGTGTTCCAGCCGTTCTGGGATGCGCTGAACAACCCGCGCAGCGACGGCAGCACGCCCGGCCACTGGCGCGAGGCGTTCGACGATGCGCGCCAGCGCGTGCACCGCGCGCTGGCGCAGCAGGATACCGAGCGCGTGCTGTACGAGGTGTTCGTGCGCCTGTACACGCTGCGCAACCAGCTGATGCATGGCGGCGCGACGTGGAACAGCTCGGTCAACCGCGCCCAGGTGCGCGATGGCCGCGCGCTGCTGGCGCGGCTGCTGCCGGTGATGCTCGGGGTCATGATGGATGGCCCGGAGCGGTTTGAGGGGCGGCCGTTTTATCCGGTGGTCAAGCCCTGAGCAGAACCCGGACACCATCGCTTCTTTTTTGATAGCTCCTCACGCTTGCTGCCAAAGCCCTGGGAGCTATTTTTAACCTTGCTTCAGGGCTGCAGCACCCGCACCCGCGCGTTCGGCGCCTCGCCAAACATCTCGGGCGCATAGAGCGCTTCCACGCGGCTCGGCGGCAGTGCGAAGTCGCCAGCGTTGTTCAGGCGCACGGTGTATTCCATCTTCACCGTGCCCTTGGGCAGGTATTCGTAGTAGCTGCGGAAGGACTCGAAGCTGCGCTCCTCGAACGCGGGCCAGCCCCAGCCCTCGCGCTTTTCACCCTGGGTGGCGATCTCGGAGTCGCGCCCCAGGCCGCTGCCGAGGATGGTGGCGCCGGCGGGCACGGGGTCGGTGATGGCGACCCAGGTCATGTCGGCGGTGCTGGTCACCTCCAGCGCCACGCGCAGCACGTCGCCGCGCGTGTACTGGCCGGCGGGCAGGCTCTTGCTGGCCTGCTCCACGGGCGTGACGGTCTTCTTGATCGCGTAACCCGCGCTGAACGGCGCCTTGAGCTGGATGGCGGCCACCGACTGCAGCGTGAGCCAGGGCTTGCCGGCGCCCTGGTGCGTGACGGCCAGGCTCTCCTTGCCGCCCGCCTTGCTCCAGGGCAGGAACATGGTGTTGTTCTTGAAGTTGCCCGGCACGGCGGGCGCGCCGAACCAGGTGGTCTGGTGCAGGGCGCCCGTGGCGTCGCCGGCCTTCACGCGCTCCACCTTGGCCCAGTCCACGCTAGACGCATTGCCGCCCATGGTGGCCTTGGTGGTGCCGGCAACGGGCGTGGCCTCGAATTGGGCGCTGAATTTCTCCAGCGCCAGCCCGCCCCACAGGTTGGCCGTGGTGGTGTGCCAGGCACCGCCCTGCTGGCGGCTGATGAAGCCGTTGGCCAGGCGCCCCATGTCGGCCTTCCAGGCCGGATCGTCCAGCACGGCGAGCAGGAGGCGCGCGGTGTTCACGTCGCCGTTCTGCATGAGCCACCACCAGTAGTCGTCCTGCTCGGTGCTGAAGATCAGCTTGGTGCCCTGGTAGGACAGGCGGGCCTTGAGGATCTGCGTGGCCTCGGCCAGGCGCTTGTCGCGCTCGGGCACGTCGGGAACGCGCCGCAGGACGTTGAGCCAGTCGATCACGCTGTGCGTGGGCCACTGGTTGGGCGCAAGGGTGATGCTCGACACCATGCGCCCCGTGGCCTTGCCGTAGCGCGACAGCGCCTCGATGGCAGCGAGCTTGCGCATGTCCAGATCCTTGCGCGGGCTCCAGAAGTCGCGCTGGATGCGGCCTTCCACGAACGCGATCAGGCCGCGCTCCATGGGCGCGCGCACCTCGTCGGGCAACGCAAAGGCGGGGTTCACGCTCGCGGCCTCGTGCGTGGCGGCCAGCAGGTAGGCCGTGAGCGTGTCGCTGCCCCGGTTGGCGTCGCCATCGCGCGGCGGGAAGTAATAGGCCAGGCCGTCGCCGTCCAGGTAGGTGGGCAGTTGCGCCACCACGGTCTGCCAGAGCTTGGCGTCACGCAGGCCCACGGCCTTGCTGGTCTTTTGCTCCAGGCAGGCGAAGGGGTAGTTGGCAAACCAGTCGCGCACGCCCGGCAGGCCCTCGGCCAGCTTGGGCTGCAGCGCCAGCTTGAGGCCGCCCCGGCCTGGCAAGGCGTCGGCCGGCGGGTTCACGTCGAGGTTGAAGGCGCCATCGACCTGCACCAGGGTGGCCTGCTGCACCGTGAGCGGCACGGCAGGGATGATGCGCTGACTCACCTTGAGCGCGTCCTTGGCGCCCGCCACCGTATCGCGCGCCGCGATCTCCCAGAGGATGGCCTCGGCACGCGTTGTACCCAGCTGGGCGGGGGCCGTCACCGTCCACGCCACCTCGCGCGCTTCGCCTGCCGGGATGTCCACCGTTTGCTTCTCCAGCGTGAGCAGCGTGGCGCGCGGCGCCACCTCCACCTTCATGGCCGCCTTGGTGGTGTTGCGCAGCGTGAGCTGGGCGCGGAACTGGTCGTCCTCGCGCACCAGCGGCGGCAGGCCGCTGATGATCTGCAGATCCTGCGTGGCGCGGATGCTCGTGCTGCCGGTGCCAAACAGGCCGGTGGACGCATCGGCCACGGCGACGATCTTGAAGGTGGTCAGGGCGTCGTTCAGCGGCACCGTCACGCGGGCCTCCCCGTTGGCGTCGAGCTTGATCGCGGGCTGCCACAAGAGCAGCGTGTCGAGCAGCTCGCGCGTCTGCGCACGGCCGCCGCCGCCGCCCGCAGGCACGGCCTTCCTGCCGTAGTGGCGCCGGCCGATGATCTCCATTTGCGCGGTGGAAGTCTGCACGCCCCAGGCGCGGCGCTGCAGCATGGCGCCCAGCAGATCCCAGCTCTGGTTGGGCATCAGCTCCAGGAGCGCCTGATCGACGGCGGCCAGCGCCACCTCGGCCCCGGCGGCGGGCTTGCCGTTCGGTAGCCGCGCTTGAATAGTGACCTGCGCCTTGCCGCGCACGGGGTAGGCATCCTTGTCGGCGGCAACCTTGACGTCGATCTGGTGCGCCTGGGTGCCGACGCGGATTTCCGCCAGGCCCAGGCGATAGGCGGGTTTGGACAGATCCACCAGCGCCGTGGGGGCGACGTATTCGCGGCCCTCGTACCAGAAGGCGGTCCACCATGCGCGCGGGGCCTTGTAGCCCCAGGTGAAGAAGCTGTACCACGGCACCTCGCGCAGGCGCCCGCGCAGCGCGAGCACGCTGACGTAGACGTTCGGGCCCCAGCCCTCCTCGATCTTCAGCGCCACCGTCGGGTCCTGGCCGCTCAGCTGCAGCACGCGCGTGTCGATGATGCCCTCGCGCTCCACCGCCACCAGGGCGGTGGCAAAGCGAAACGGCATACGCACCTGGAACTTGGCCGTCTCACCGCTCTGGTAGCTTTTCTTCTCGGGCAGCAGGTCGATGCGGTCGTGGTCCTCGCCGCCAAACCACAGCTCTCCCTGGCGCGTGACCCACACCGACGAGGCCGCCTGGGACTCATTGCCGTCCTTGTCGCGCGCGGTGGCGACGAGTTCCACCTCGCCCGCTTCCTTGAGCTGGGTTTCGCACAGCACCAGGCCGCGGCTGTCGCTCTTGCCGGTGCAGACGGTGCCCAGGTCACGGGTCTCGGTCTTGTTGTCGTAGCTGTAGAAGCCGCCCACCATGCGTTTGCGCGTGCTGGTGGTGACGCGCGCCACGGCCTGCACGGCCATGGGCACGTCGGCCAGCGGCTTGCCCGAGAGATCCAGCGCCAGGGCCTGGAAGCGCACCTTCTGCGCCGCCGACACCCAGCCCTCGGTCTTGATGCCCGCCACCACGGCGGCCGGCCACAGCGTCTGCGTGCTGCGCAGCGTCTGCACCTCGCCATTGGGGTCGGCGTAGGTGGCTTCGAGCAGCAGCTCCTGCGGCGCACGCGCGGCGGGCACGTTCTCCACCGTGACCTTGCCGGCGCCGCTCTTGTCGAGCGTGACGGGCAGCTTGTCGGCGATCACGCGGCTGTCCTGGCTGGCGGTGGCCTCCTCGTCGTCGCTGTGGGTGTTGGCGACTGCGTCACGCTCGCGCGGCGGGTTGAAGCTGAACGCGTCGTAGTCCGGGTACTGCAAATACTTGCCGCGCACCAGCGCCGATACGCGCACCGGCAGGTTGGCCGCACCGCCGCCGGCAACGTAGTTGACCTGCACGTCGGTGGGCACGGCGCGCGCGCGCACCAGCGGCTTCTTCTCGGCCGGCGCCACGCGGCCTTCGAGCACCGGCAGGCGGAATTCCTCGACGCGAAAGCTGCCAGAGTCGAACGACTGGTGCGCCCCGCGCAGCTCCACCTGGTACAGGCCGAGCTTGGCTGCGGGCGGAATCTGGAACTGGCTCTCGGCGCTGCGCCCGCCCGTGGCGGTGCGGCGCCAGGCCAGCGGCTGCTGGTACTGCTGGCCGCTGCCCACGTGGGTGATCACCAGGGTGGCGGGGTTGCCCTCGGGCAGCGCAAAACCCTGGCGGTTCTGGCTGCGCAGCACATGCTTCATCGACACGGTTTCGCCCGCGCGCAGCAGCGTGCGGTCGAAGATGGTGTGGGCGATCTCGTCGGGGCGCGGCGCGCTGCTGGTGGGCACGTTGAAGCGCCAGGGCTCGATGCCGCGCTGCCAGTCGCTCCAGGTGAAGGCCATGTCCGGCACACCCTCGTTCTCGGCGCGGGCGCTGACGAAGTAGGCCTGGCCGCCCTCGTCGCCGCCGCAGCTCGGTGGCTCAGGCGAAAGGCCCTCGAAGCGCGCGATGCCCTGGGCGTCGGTCCTGGCCTGGGCCAGTTCCTTGCCGCTGCAGTTGGACACGCGCACCAGCGCGCCCGCCACCGGCTGGCCCTTGTCGAGCGAGGTCACCCAGGCGAGCGCATTCTCGCGCCCGAGCTTGAAGTGCACCCCCAGGTTGGTGACCAGGGCCGAGGTGCGCACCACCATCGTGCGGCCCGCGCCATGGCGCTCGTCGAGCAGCGCGGCGCCCAGGCGCTGCGAGGCGATCTCCACCACATGAAAGCCCGCAGGCAGCGGAATGCCCACGACCTCGAACGGGCGCGGGTCGCCGCCCGCAGGCTTGGGCAACTCCAGCGTTTTCACCCCGGTCTGGCCCGCCAGCAGCGACACCATGCGCGTCTGCACGTAGTCGCGCTCGCTGTCGAGCACGGCGGGCAGCGGCCCCTTCACGTCGCGCTGGGCCTGCGCGCGGTCGATGGTGTAGTTGTCGTAGCGCTGCACCTTGCGGAACCACGCGATGATCTCGGCATCGCCTTGCGGCTGCAGCGTACGCACCTGGCCGGGCTGCAGGCCCTGTACGCGCAGCGCGGCCTCGACGTTGCGCAGCGTCACGGGCAGCAGCGCCGGCGGCTTGTCGGACGGCGGGCCTTCGGCAAAGCGCTCGACGATGCCGAACGGCGCGGCCGCGAACTTGGCCAGCGGCGGCAGGTCGCCCGTGGCGACGGCGAGCGGAAAGCTGTCGCCATTGCGCAGCGCGCGGCCCGAGGCGTCCTTGAAGCCCTTGGGCAGCGTGAGCTGAAAGCGCGTTTGCGCCGTCAGCGGCGCAGCAAATTGCAAGCCGGTGACCACGCTGTCGCCATCGCGGCTGGCGTCCCCGTCGCCCTCGAACTGCGGCTTGAGGGTCTCTTGCCCGGACTGCAGGCGCACGCCCTCGGCCAGCTTGCGCGCCACGGGGGCGTTGAACGACAGGCGCAGCGGACGGATCGGCAGGCAGGCGGCCTGCGCGTTCTCGCGCTCGCACGAAAACTCGGCCAGGAACGGCTCGCGCACCTTGTACTCAAAGCGCTTCTCCACCGTGTTGGCAACGCCGCTGGGCGTGGCCACGCCCTTGCCATAGACGAGTTGCACGCGCGCGCCCGAGCTCAGGCGCCGGTTGCAGGCCAGCGTGGCGAACTGCAGCGGCGCCTTGGCCGCACGCTTGTCCAGCCCCTGGGCCTGGAGCAGCTCGGTGCGCTGCGCGCCCTCGATGAGGCGCACCGGCACGCGCTCGCCCACACCCTCGGCCACGCACCAGACGTTGGCCTGCACGCTCGCCAGCGTCGCCGGGCCGTTGAGCTGCAGGACGAAGAACTGCTCCTCGTCAAGGCGCTGGTAAGTGCCCGGCAAAATGTTTTGCACGAACGGCCCACCGCTATTGAATTGATAGCTTGTAGCGCCTGCCAGTACTGCGCCAGAGGCGGATTTGAACCCCGGCAGCACACGCGCCGTGCAGCGCACGCCGGGCGGCAGGTCGGCCTTAAAGTCGAACACCCATTCGCGCTCGCTGGTCCAGCGGCCCTGGCCCTGGCTGGCCTCGGCGTCACTGCAGCTCACAGCAACGGGGGCCGGCGCCTTGGGGTCGCCAAAGTTGACGGCCGCACCGTCGAACCGGGCCACCACCTGGCGGATTTGCGCCACCTCGCCCTGGGGCGAGAACTGCTGCAGCGTGAGCGCCTGGGCCGTGCCCAGGGCACAGGTGGCAAGGGCCATGAGCACTCGGCGGATGTGGGGGGCGGACATGGTGGCTTCTCCTGCGGTACGTTGTTTTTCTGGGGTGATCCTGGCGTGTTCAGGGGCGCTGCAGGTCGATGATGGTGCGCCAGGCTTGGCGGTGTGCCCGCTCGCGCGCCCGCAGCTGCGCGGCGGGCTCATAGTGCACGTTCAGGCCGCAGGCCAGCAAGCGGGCGTGCACCGGGGGCGTGTGCAGCAGCGCGGCCAGGGCCTTGCCGATGGGGGCCAGGGCGGCGGCGGGCGTGCCGTGCGGGGCGTAAAAACCGTAGAACGGCAGGCTGGCAATGGTGGGCAGGCCGAGCTCGGACAGCGTCGGCACCTCGGGCAGCACGGCCTGGCGAGGGCCGCCCTGCACGGCAACGAAGCGGATCTTGCCGGCGCAGTGGCTGTCGATGAAGTCGGGCACCGAGCCCAGGCCGGCAGCGATCTGGCCGCCCATCAGGTCCGACAGCAGCGGCGCGCCGCCCCGGTAGGGCACGATCTCCAGTTCCAGGCCAACCTGCCGCCCCATCCACTGCGCCAAAAAATTGGGCACCGACAGCGCCGCCGGCACGCCGATCACGCCGTGGCCGCCGTGCTCGCGGCGCAGCCACTGCACGTACTCACGCCAGGAATGCGCCGGCGTGGCGGCCGCCAGTGCCAGGCCGTTGGCAAAGCTGCCAATGCCGGCCACCGGCTCCAGGTCGTGCTCGGGCGCAAAGCCCATGGCCGGCTGCAGCAGCGGCAGGATGGAGATGGTGTGGTCGTGCGAGAACAGCAGCGTGCGCCCATCCGGCGGCGCATTTTTGAGCGCCAGCGCCGCATTCATGCCACCGGCGCCGGGGCGCACATCGAGCTCGACCGGCAGCCCCAGGTGCTGCTGCAGGCCGCCCTGCAGCAGGCTGGCAATGCCGTGCGTGGCCCCGCCCGGCGGAAAGCCCAGCAGGATGCGCAGCGGCCTGCCGCTGCGCGCCCAGACGGGCACGGCCGCCCAGGCGGCCAGGGCCTGCAGCAGATCACGGCGGCGCGCGCTCGGCATGGGCGACAGGCGCTCTGGCTCTCAGCCGGCGAGGCGGGCGCGTTGGCGCGCCAGCTGCGCGCGCACCTGCGCGGGCGCCGTGCCGCCGAGGGTGTTGCGCGCGTTCAGCGAGCCGCGCAGGCTCAGGGCTTCGTACACGTCCTTCTCGATGCGGGGGTGGAAGCCCTGCAGCACGGCCAGCGGCAGCTCCGACAGGTCGCAGGCGTGCGAGGTGGCGGCCTTCACGGCGTGCGCCACGGTCTCGTGCGCGTCACGGAACGGCAGGCCCTTCTTCACCAGGTAGTCGGCCAGGTCGGTGGCGGTGGCGTAGCCTTTTTGCGCGGCTGCCTCCATCGCCTGGGCGTTGACGCGAATGCCGCCTTCCTTGGCGCCGGTGGCGGGGTTGACCTGGCCGCCGACCATCTCGGCGAAGATGCGCAGCGTGTCCTTGAGGGTATCGACGGTGTCGAACAGCGGCTCCTTGTCCTCCTGGTTGTCCTTGTTGTAGGCCAGGGGCTGGCCCTTCATCAGGGTGATGAGGCCCATCAGGTGGCCGACCACGCGCCCGGTCTTGCCGCGCGCCAGCTCGGGCACGTCGGGGTTCTTCTTCTGCGGCATGATCGAGCTGCCGGTGGTGAAGCGGTCGGCAATTTGGATGAAGCCGAAGTTCTGGCTCATCCAGATGATGAGTTCCTCGCTCAGGCGGCTCACGTGCACCATGCACAGGCTGGCGGCGGCGGTGAATTCGATGGCGAAGTCGCGGTCGCTCACGGCGTCC
>JAJTBK010000111.1 GCA_021286965.1 Comamonadaceae bacterium
CATGCTCCTTGGGTTCGTACTCGATACCCGGCTCGTCATCGTACGCACTGGCCGCGCCATCAGCCAGGGAACGCGCACCGGCATAGCCCCACAGCGGCTTGAGCGCCTCTTGCAGCTGCTCAAAGGAGGTATCAGCACGCAGTGACACCTGGCCGTGCACATGGATTTCAAAGGGAGCGTTGTAACTTGACATGATCGAATCTGGAGGGTGCCCGCGCCGGTAACGCCTTGTGATGCAAGCCTACGACCGACGAAAGAAAATGGAATGGGTACGGGCCACTGCGCATGGCGCCTGTGCAGCCTCGCATTATCGCCCCTGCGGCGCTGGCCGATTTGTGCATCGCTCGATGGTGCCCCGAGCCGGGGTCGAACCGGCACGCCCCTTATGCAGGAAAGCGGCGGATTTTAAGTCCGCAGTGTCTACCAATTTCACCATCGGGGCCTGGTGCCTGGCGCAGCAGATTGCAGCGCGGCACCCCGGGCCGCCCAACGACGACGACCCAAGAAAAAAGGGAAGCACTTGGCTTCCCTTTTGAATTTGGAGCGGGAAATCGGTCTCGAACCGACGACCTCAACCTTGGCAAGGTTGCGCTCTACCAACTGAGCTATTCCCGCATTGCTTACTGATCAACATTACTGCAACCAAGCAAGACTTAGATTGTAGCGCATTTTTTAGCATCTCCAAGAAACTTGTTCGATGCACCGTACGCACAGGATTTCAGACACTGGACTGCAAGCTCTCACCCGCAGGGCATATGACTGGAGGCGCGAACCAGAGTCGAACTGGTCTAACCGGATTTGCAATCCGGGGCATAACCGCTTTGCTATCGCGCCCAATGCCTTACTAACAAAAAGGGAAGCAAACGCCTCCCTTTTTGAAAATTTGGAGCGGGAAATCGGTCTCGAACCGACGACCTCAACCTTGGCAAGGTTGCGCTCTACCAACTGAGCTATTCCCGCATTTATCGAAGCCTTACATTCTACAACGTTTGCTGCGATGGATCGAATTGTAGCGCACTTTTTACCCACTTCGGAAAAAGTGCGACACAAATCATGTGCCCGCACTCTTCAGTGCTTGACCGCCCGCGTTGCCGGCGCCTTTTTCCTCGGTGCGGCAGCTGGTGCGGGCGCAGGGGGCGCTGCTGCGTCCTCGTCGCCAAGGGCGACGGGCTTGGATTCGAGCGCCACGGCCAACACCTGATCGATCCACTTCACCGGCACGATTTCCAGGCCACTCTTGACGTTGTCCGGAATCTCTTGCAGGTCCTTGACGTTCTCCTCCGGAATCAGCACCGTCTTGATGCCGCCGCGCAGTGCCGCCAGAAGCTTTTCCTTCAGGCCGCCAATGGCCGTCACCTCGCCGCGCAGCGTGATCTCGCCCGTCATGGCAACATCGGCGCGCACGGCAATGCCGGTGAGCGCAGAGACGAACGCGGTCGCCATGGCAATACCGGCGCTGGGGCCGTCCTTGGGCGTGGCGCCATCGGGGACGTGGATGTGGATATCGCGTTTTTCAAACGCCTCATCCTTGATGCCCAGCACGCGCGCACGACTGCGCACCACGGTGCGTGCCGCCTCGACCGACTCCTTCATCACGTCACCCAGAGAACCCGTGCGGGTAATGATGCCCTTGCCGGGCATGGTGGCCGATTCAATGGTCAGCAGATCGCCGCCGACCTCCGTCCAGGCCAGACCAACGACCTGGCCAATCTGGTTTTTCTGCTCGGCACGGCCATAGTCGTACTTGCGCACGCCCAGGTATTCCTGCAGATTGGTCGCAGCCACCACCACCTGGGGAGCGAGTTTCTTCAGCTGCAGGCCCTTGACGACCTTGCGGCAGATTTTCGACAACTCGCGCTCGAGCGAACGCACGCCGGCCTCGCGGGTGTAGTAGCGCACGATGTCGCGCACCGCCGATTCATCAACCCGCAGCTCGCTGTCTTTCACGCCGTTGTTGTTCATCTGCTTGGGCAGCAGGTACTTGATGGCGATGTTGACCTTCTCATCCTCGGTGTAGCCCGACAGGCGGATCACCTCCATGCGGTCAAGCAGCGCCGGCGGAATGTTCATGGAGTTGCTGGTGGCCACGAACATGACGTCCGAGAGGTCGAAATCGACCTCGACGTAATGGTCGCCAAAGGCGTGGTTCTGCTCCGGGTCGAGCACCTCCAGCAAAGCGCTGGACGGGTCGCCCCGGAAGTCGGTACCCAGCTTGTCGATCTCATCGAGCAGAAACAGGGGATTGCGCGTGCCGACCTTATTCAGGCTTTGCAGCACCTTGCCGGGCATGGCGCCGATATAAGTGCGGCGGTGCCCCCGGATTTCGGCCTCGTCGCGCATCCCGCCCAGGGCCATGCGCACGTATTTGCGCCCCGTGGCTTTGGCGATCGACTGCCCAAGCGAGGTCTTGCCCACGCCCGGTGGCCCCACCAGGCACAGGATGGGGGCCTTGACCTTGTCCACGCGCTGCTGCACTGCGAGGTATTCGAGGATGCGATCCTTGACCTTTTCCAGGCCGAAATGGTCTTCGTTGAGCACCGTCTCGGCATTGATGAGGTCATGCTTGATCTTGTTTTTCTTGCTCCAGGGCAGCCCCGTGAGCACGTCGATGTAATTGCGCACCACTGTCGCCTCGGCCGACATGGGCGACATGAGCTTGAGCTTCTTGAGCTCGCTCTCGGCCTTTTTGCGCGCCTCGGTCGGCATCTTGGCGAGCTTGATTTTTTTCTCGATGTCCTCGATGTCTGCGCCCTCTTCGCCCTCACCGAGCTCTTTCTGGATCGCCTTGACCTGCTCGTTGAGATAGAAATCGCGCTGGTTTTTCTCCATCTGGCGCTTGACGCGGCCGCGAATGCGCTTGTCCACGTTCAGGATATCAACCTCTCGGTCGAGCTGCTCGAACAAATTTTCCAGGCGCAGCTTGACGTCATCGAGGTCGAGCACGACCTGCTTGTTCTCCAACTTGAGCGGCAGGTGCGCTGCAATGGTGTCGGCCAGGCGGCCGGGATCGTCGATGCTGGAG
>JAJTBK010000164.1 GCA_021286965.1 Comamonadaceae bacterium
CTGAGTTTTTTCACCAGGCTCTCGGCCTCGCGCACCGAGAGCTTGCGGGCTGCGATCTGGTTGCCGGCCGTGATCTGCGCCGCACGCTCAAGGGTCAGCAGCGCGCGCGCATGGCCCATGTCCAAATCGCCCGCCATGAGCATGGTCTGCACCGGCTCGGCCAGGTTCAAGAGGCGCAGCAGGTTGCTCGCCGCGCTGCGCGAGCGCCCGACGGCCTGCGCCGCCTGCTCGTGCGTGAGGCCAAATTCACGCACCAGGCGCTGCAGGCCCTGCGCTTCTTCGAGCGGGTTCAAATCCTCGCGCTGGATGTTCTCGATCAGCGCCATGGCGGCGGCGGCTTCGTTGGGCACGTTGCGCACCAGCACCGGCACCTGCTCCAGCCCGGCCAGGCGCGAGGCCCGAAAGCGCCGTTCGCCCGCAATGATTTCGTACTTGCCGGCATGTTCGCCCTCGGCCAGCGGGCGCACCAGGATGGGCTGCATCACGCCCTGCGCCTTGATCGACTCGGCCAGCTCGTAGAGCGCGCCCTCGTCCATGCGCGTGCGCGGCTGGTACATGCCGGGCACCAGCTGCGCCAGCGGCAGGCTGCTGGGCAGGCCGGCCTGCGCCGCCTGCGCCTGCTCTTGCAGGGGTTGCACCTTGGGGCCGAGCAGGGCTTCCAGGCCCAGGCCCAGGCCCTTTTTTTTCGGGGTTGCCATTGTCATCCGTCTTTCAAAAGAGATTGCAGCAGGGCGCGCCCCTCAGGCCAGTCGCCCTGGGTGGGGGCAGCGCCCGCCTGCCAGGACAGGCCCCAATCCTGCGCCAGGGCCTGGTCTTTTTCCGGCCCGACGAGCACGCCAGCAAACGGCAAGCGGCGGCGCACGACCGGGCTCCAGCCCGGTAAACGCACGGCCAGCGGCGCTTGTTCCACGTCCGACGGCGCCAGCAGCAACACCGCCTGCACCCGCGCCGCCAGGGGCGAATGCGCAGCCCACCAGGCGGCCAAAATGCAGCCCAGGCCCTCGGCCACCAGCACCAGGGGCGCGGGGGTGTCGAGCGCCACTTCCTGCAAGCGCGCGCTCCAGTCACCGCGCAGCGGGCGCTGCCAGTCGTGCTGCTGCACGCACAGGGCGCCATGCTGGCGCTCCCAGGCGGCTTGCCAGGGGCTCGGGCCTTGCCAATCGGGCAGGAGCAGGATGCGGGGAGCGTTCATTACTATTATTTTTATAGCTACTGACGCTTGCCAAATAAGCGCCAGCGGCCTATATGACCATGGTTACATGGACTGCACGCGCGCCACCATCTCCTGCGCAAATTCGATGAAGGCCTTGCTGCCGCGCGCCGCCGGGTCGAACACCACGCCGGGCAGGCCGTAGCTCGGGGCCTCGGCCAGGCGCACGTTGCGCGGGATGATGGTGGCAAACACCTTGTCGCCAAAATGGCTGTTGAGCTGGTCGCTGACCTGCTGCTGCAGCGTCATGCGCGGGTCGAACATGACGCGCAGCAGGCCGATGATCTGCAGGTCGGGGTTGAGGTTGGCGTGCACCTGCTTGATGGTGTTGACCAAGTCGGCCAGCCCCTCCAGGGCGAAGTACTCGCACTGCATGGGCACGACCACGCCGTGGGCAGCGCACAGGCCGTTGAGCGTGAGCAGGCTCAGCGACGGTGGGCAGTCCACGAGTACGAAGTCGTAATCGGCATCGACCACCGCCAGGGCTTCTTTCAGGCGCTGGTCTCGGCGTTCGAGTTCCACCAGCTCGACCTCGGCCCCGGCGAGCTCACGGTTGGCACCGAGCACGTGGTAGCCGCATGGGCCGGCCAGCACGGCCGCATCACGCACGCTGGCGGCGCCAATCAGCACGTCGTACACCGACAGTGCCAGGCTGCGCTTGTCCACGCCCGAGCCCATGGTGGCGTTGCCTTGCGGATCCAGGTCCACCAGCAGCACGCGCTGGCCGATCTTGGCCAGGCCGGCAGCAAGGTTGACGGTGGTGGTGGTCTTGCCGACACCGCCCTTTTGGTTGGCGACACAAAAAATCTTGGCCATGCTGCGCAGGAAGTGGTGGAGAAATTGCGCGCGAGTTTACTGCGCGCGCTGGCGCAGCCAACCAATGCAGCGCTCGGCATCCAGGCCCGGCACGGTCAAAGGTTCCACGTGAAACAACTCCACCGCCGGCGCCAGGGCGGCAATTTCTTCGGCCGGGTGCTTGCCCTTCATCGCCAGCCAGACCGACTGCGGCCCCATGGCAGCACGCGACCAGGTGGTGAAATCTGCCAGGCTGGCAAAGGCACGGCAGCTGACGACGTCAAACGGCCCAGCCAGATTTTCGACCCGCGCATGGATGCCATGCAGGTTCGGCAAGCGCAGGCTGGCCGCCGCCTGCTGGATGAAAGCGGCCTTCTTCGCCACGGTATCGACACAGCTCACATCGAGCTGCGGGCAGCAGATGGCAAACACCACGCCCGGCAGGCCGCCGCCGCTGCCCACGTCGAGCAGGCGCGGCGCGGCTGTGGGCAGGCTCCCCAGGTGGCGCAGCAGGGGCGGCACCGCCGCCAAGCTGTCGAGCAGGTGGTGCGTGAGCATCTCTTGCGGGTTGCGCAGCGCCGTGAGGTTGTAAACCTTGTTCCACTTGGACAGCAGCGCGGCAAAGTCCAGCAGTTGCTGGATTTGCGTGGCGTTTAACGGCAACGCCAAAGCGGCCAGGCCCGCCTCCAGGCCGGAGCGCAGGTCGGCGCTCATACACCCTCCTGCACGCCCGGCGCACCGGCAGCGGCAAAACCAGCAAAACCGCCCTTCTTCAAATGCACCAGCAGTAACGAGATCGCCGCCGGCGTCACGCCCGAAATGCGCGAGGCCTGGCCCAGGGTTTCCGGGCGGTGCTTTTGCAGCTTTTGCCGCACCTCGATCGACAGCGCCGCCACCTGCAGATAGTCCAGCTCGGGTGGCAGGCGCAGTTTTTCAAAATGCGCCGCCCGCTCGACCTCGTCCTTCTGCCGATCGATGTAGCCGGCGTATTTCGCGGCAATTTCCACCTGCTCGATCACCGGGGCACTGAGGGCACCCAGGGTTTCACGTGAAACATCGCCGCTGGCGTACTTGCCGCCGTCGAGCGTCATCAGGCTGGCGTAGCCCACACCAGGGCGGCGCAGCAGGTCAAACAGCGGGTATTCGTGCTCGATGGCCTTGCCCAGCACGCGCTCGGCTTCCGCCGCCGCCAGAATGCGCGGATTGACCCAGGTGGCTTTCAAGCGCTCGGTTTCGCGCGCCACGGCGTCGCGCTTACGGCTGAAGGCATCCCAGCGTGCATCATCGACCAGGCCCAGGCGGCGGCCGGTGTCGGTCAGCCGCATATCGGCGTTGTCCTCGCGCAGCTGCAGGCGGAACGCGGCCCGGCTGGTGAACATGCGGTAGGGCTCGGTCACGCCCTTGGTGATGAGATCGTCCACCAGCACCCCCAGATAGGCTTCGCCACGCCCCGGCAGCCAGGCATCCTGCCCCCGGCATTGCAACGCGGCGTTCAGGCCGGCAAACAGCCCCTGCGCCGCTGCTTCCTCGTAGCCGGTGGTGCCGTTGATCTGGCCAGCAAAGAACAGGCCCTGGATTTGCTTGGTTTCAAAGCTGCTTTTGAGCGCACGCGGGTCGAAGTAGTCGTACTCGATGGCGTACCCCGGGCGCAGGATGTGGGCATTTTCCAAGCCGCGCATCGACCGCACCAGCGCCAGCTGAATGTCGAACGGCAGGCTGGTGGAAATGCCGTTGGGATAAAACTCGTGCGTCGTCAGCCCCTCGGGCTCAAGGAAAATCTGGTGGCTGTCTTTGCCGGCAAAGCGGTTGATCTTGTCCTCCACGCTCGGGCAATAGCGCGGGCCCACGCCCTCGATCTTGCCGGTGAACATGGGGCTGCGGTCGAAGCCGCTGCGGATGATCTCGTGCGTGCGTTCGTTGGTGTGCGTGATCCAGCAGGGCATCTGGCGCGGGTGCATGGCCGCACTGCCCATGAAGCTGAACACCGGCAACGCGCCCTCATTCACGCCACCGGGCATGCCGTCGCCGGGCTGCTCCTCGCACTGGCTGAAGTCGATGCTGCGCCCGTCGATGCGCGGCGGGGTACCCGTCTTCAGGCGCCCTTGCGGCAGCTGAAGCTCCTTCAGGCGTGCCGAGAGCGACACGGCGGGCGGGTCCCCTGCCCGG
>JAJTBK010000177.1 GCA_021286965.1 Comamonadaceae bacterium
CATCACCGGCTACCCTTCACACGATTGAACACCAAGGCTCCGCCATGAAACGCCTGCTTGTCACCGCCCTGCTCACCCTGAGCGCCGCCAGCCCCGCCTGGGCCTGGAGCAACCATGCCCTGGCCAGCTACCGAGCCTTTGAATCCATGCCCCAGGTGGCCCAGGCCGCGCCCGTGGCGGCCGAGCCGCTCGAAGCCTTTTTGGCCGCGCAAGCCCAGCCCCTTGCGCAACTGCTGAGCGCACAGGACGCCTGGGCCCAGCAGCACATCGCCACCTACCCGCCGCTGCCTGCCGCCCTGCGTTTCGACCCCGCCGTGGCCGCCCAGGGGCCGCAGGCCCTGCGCAAAGCCTTTCTGACGGCGCTGCGCATCTCGCCCCAAAGCCGGTTTGCGCTGTACGTGCAACCCGACCCCTGGGCCGCGCCGCCGCAGGCCGAACGCATGGCGCACGACCTCGTCAGCGCCCTGCCCGCGCGCGACAAGGACGGCGGCGGCCACCACTTCGTGGCGCTGCGCGCAGGCGAGATGGTGGCGCCCCTGGCCGTGCTGGCATCGGCCAGCGACGAGCCCGATTACGGCATGGACCTGAACCTGTGGGAAGACAGCCCCTCCGACTGGGGCCCTGGCTACGGCTTCGGCAAGATTCCCTTCGGCAACCCCAACCTGGACTTCTCCACCCAGGCGCCCTTTCACATGGGCTACTACCACGAGGCTCCGGTCATCTACATGGCGGCGGGCTTTCTCAAGCGCACCTACCCGATGCTGCGCATCCACCAGTACGCAGGGCTGTCGGAACTGGCCTTCCGCACCGGCCACCCCTACTGGGGCTGGCGCTTTGCCGGGCTGGCGCTGCACTACCTGCAGGACCTGACCCAGCCCTACCATGCCAGCCTGGCGCCGGGATTCTCGTCCGCGCGGCTCATCGGCATCAACCTGCTGGCCATGCTGGGCATGCCCGGCGCCAAGAACGACATGGTCATCCTGCTGTCCAACCGCCACTTCGTGCTGGAGCGCTATGAGAGCCAGATGATCCAGGCCAGCGCCCAGGCCCGCCAGAGCGGCAGCGTGGACCAGGCGCTGCGCGACACCAGCACCGACGCCAGCCACCCCACCTGGAGCGAAACCTACGCCCGCGACACCGTCGCCCAGCAGGCCCACGCCCTGGGCCCCACCGTGACCGAGCAAATGCTGGCCAGCGTGCAGCCCGGCTACGTCAACGACCCCAGCTTCGACTTTGGCGTGCACGCCAAGGCCATCGACCTGGTGGCCGAAGTCGCCAGCCAGGGCGAAGCGCAGCGCCAGGTGCTGGAGTCCACCATCGCCACGCTGATGCGCAACTTTGGCGCGCACAGCCGCAACATGGTGCGCGGCATCCTGGCCAGCACTGACACACGCTGATCGCCATGCCGCAGTGGGGGTAAGCTACTGCCCCCATGCCCCACACCCTGGCCGCCCCCGCGCACAGCGAACTCATCATCAAGAAAAGCCGCTTCATCGGCTGCGTGCAACCCATGCCCGACCGCGCCAGCGCCCAGGCGCATGTCGATGCACTGTGGAAAGAACACCCCGGCGCCGCCCACATCTGCTGGGCGCTGCTCGCGGGTGGCCAGTCTGCCGCCGTGGACGACGGCGAACCCGGCGGCACCGCCGGCCGCCCCATGCTCGACGTGCTGCGCCACCAGGACCTCGAAGGCGTGCTGGCCACCGTGGTGCGGTACTTTGGCGGCGTCAAGCTGGGCGCGGGCGGCCTGGTGCGCGCCTACACCGACACCGTGGCCCAGGCCCTGCTCACCGCCACCAAGGTGCCGCTGCAACGCATGACCCACCTGCAATGCCTCGTGCCCTACGCCCTGGAAGGCCTGCTGCGCCGCGAGATCGATGCCGCCCATGCCGAGCTGCTGGAGGTGCAACACGGCCAGCTCGTCACCCTGCACCTGCGCCTGCCCGCAGCCCAGGCCGCTGCCTTTGTGCAGCGCATCAACGACCAGGGCCAGGGCCGCGTGGGCTGGCAAGACGCCCCCGGCATTGCCGCCTGAGCGATTTCGCTTCAGAAAAGCGGGCCGTCTGCCGATACCCAGGTGTTGCACCCCTGGAGCCCTGCCATGGACGTCGCCCTCTCCAACACCATCATCCAAACCGCCACCCACCTGGCCAGCGCCAAGCAGTCGGACGCCGTCAACATCGCCATGCTGAAAAAAGCACTGGACATGCAGGAAACCGCCGCCGCCACCATGCTCGACACCATGGTGCAGTCCATGCCCCAGCCCCAACTTGCCACCTCGGGCACGCTGGGCACGCAGGTCAATACCTTTGCCTGAACAGCCTCACCGCTGGGGGCACTGCGCCTG
>JAJTBK010000244.1 GCA_021286965.1 Comamonadaceae bacterium
ACGCCCTTTTTCTGCCGGGCTGGGATGCGGCCGAGGCCGCCGTGCGCGCCCTGGTGCAAATGCGCCTGCCGCTGTCCATGCTGCGCCTGTCCAACGCCGTGGAAACCGACACCAACCTGCGCCTGGCCGGGCACGAGAAAACCATCGCCCTGCTGGAAAAATACCTGGCCTGGCGCGGCTGTGGCACCGGCAAATGCCTGCTGCTGCTGGGCGTGAGTGCCGATGCCGCCACCGCCCGCCACGCGCTGCGCGCCGCGCGCCGCCTGCTGGGGCGCCACGGCGCGGTCTACATCGGAGCGGCCATGGGCCGCAAGTGGGCGGCCAACCGCTTCAAAGGCCCCTACCTGCGCAACACCCTGTGGGACCTGGGCTACAGCGTGGACACGATTGAAACCGCCGTCGATTGGCCGCAGGTCACGCCGCTGATGCAGGCCATGGAGCAGGCCGCGCGCGACGCTTTTGCGCCCTTTGGCACGCCGGTGCACGCGTTCAGCCACCTGTCGCACCTGTACCCGCAGGGCAGCAGCATTTACGCGCAGTACGTCTGGCCCACCGCGCCGGGCGGCTTCGCGCCCAACTTTGCGCGCTGGCAGGCGCTGAAAACCGCCGTGGCGGCGCAGATTGCCGCGCACGGCGGCACCGTCAGCCACCAGCACGGCGTGGGGCGCGACCACGGCACGCACCTGGCGCAGGAGAAAGGCGCGCTCGGCATGGCCACCCTGGCCGCGCTGTGCCGCCAGTTCGACCCGCAGGGCATCATGAACCCCGGCAAGCTGCTGCAGGACGGCGGGCCATGGAGGGAATGAACCGCAGCGCCGACCTGGCCCGGCTGGCCGCCAGCCAGGACTGGGACCTGGTCGTCATCGGCGGCGGCATCAGCGGCGCGGGCGTGGCGCAGCAGGCGGCGGCGCAGGGCTGGCGCGTGCTGCTGGCCGAGCAGCAGGACTTTGCCTGGGGCACGTCCAGCCGCTCATCCAAATTGGTGCACGGCGGTCTGCGCTACCTGGCGCAGGGCGACATCGCCACCACCTGGCACAGCCTGCAAGAGCGCCAGCGCCTGCTGCGCGAGGCGCCGGGCCTGGTCGTGCCGCAAAGCTTTTTGCTGCCCGACTGCGCCGGCCAAAAACCCGGGCGCCGCCTGGTGCAGCTGGGGCTGGCGCTGTACGACGCCATGGCGCGCACGCGCCAGCACCGCTACGCCGCGCTGCCAGAAACCGCCCTGCTCGCCCCCGGCCTGGCGCCGCCGGGGCTGCGCGGCGCGCTGCTGTTCCAAGACGCGCAGACCGACGACGCCCGCCTGGTGCTGCGCGTGCTGCACGCGGCGCGCCTGGCGGGGGCCACCACGCTCAACTACCTGGCCGTGCGCAGCGTGCAGCGCGCGCCCGGCGGCGCCCAGGCGCTGCAGCTGCAAGACGCCCTCACGGGCGCGCCGTACGGCCTGCGCGCGCGCTGCGTGGTCAACGCCACCGGCGTCTGGGCCGATGGGCTGCGCGGCCAGCGCGCGCCGCTCCTGCGCCCGCTGCGCGGCAGCCACCTGATCGTGCCGCTGTGGCGCCTGCCGGTGGCGCAAAGCATCAGCTTCATGCACCCGCGCGATGGCCGCCCGGTGTTCCTCTACCCCTGGGAGGGCGCCACGCTCATTGGCACCACCGACCTCGACCACCATGAAGCCCTGGGCGCCGAAGCGCGCATCACCGGCGCCGAGGTGGACTACCTGCTGCAGGCCGTGAACGCGCTCTTCCCCGGCGCGCAGCTGGCGGCGGCCGACGTCAGCGCCTGCTACGCCGGCGTGCGCCCGGTGCTCGCCGATGGCCACCAGGAGGCATCGAAAGCCACGCGCGAGCATGTGGTGTGCGACGAGGACGGCCTCATCACCCTCACCGGCGGCAAGCTCACCACCTTCCGCCCCATGGCACAAGACGCGCTGGCCCTGGCCGCCGCCCATGTGGGCAAGCCCTTTGTGCGCAGCGCCGCGCCCGTGCTCGCCCCGGCCAGCGCCCTGCCCCCCGGCTGGAGCCCGGCCGTGCGCCAGCGCCTGCAGGCACGCTACGGCAGCCTGGCCGCCAGCTGGTGCGCCCAGGCCCCGGCAGAGGCTCTGCAGCGCATTGCCGGCACGCACACCCTGTGGCTGGAGCTGCCCCTGGCCGCACGCCACGAGGCCGTGCAGCACCTGGACGACCTGCTGCTGCGCCGCACCCGCCTGGGCCTGCTGCTGCCCCAGGGCGCGCAGGCGCTCTTGCCGCAGGTGCGCCAGCTGTGCGCGCCGCACCTGGACTGGAGCGCCGCACGCTGGGACGAGGAAACCGCCCGCTACCAGGCGCTGGTGGCCGCACATTACCAGTTGCCAAATTGGAATAAAAACAGCCTCTAGCGCTTACCCATCAAGCGCTACCAGCTATAAAAACAAGAGTACAGGAGACCGCTGCCATGACCCCGTCCTACCTGCTGGCCATCGACGCCGGCACGCAAAGCGTGCGCGCCCTGTTGTTCGACCTGCAGGGCCACCTGGTGGACAAGGCGCAGGTGCCCATCACCAGCTACCAGTCGCCCCAGCCCGGCTGGATGGAGTGTGCGCCCGAAGCCTTCTGGCAGCACCTGTGCCAGGCGACGCAGCGCCTGTGGGCCAACACGCGCGTGCCCAAGGAGGCGCTTGCCGGCGTGGTGCTGACGACGCAGCGCGCGGTGCCGGTGTCGCTGGACGCCGATGGCCAAGCGCTGCGCCCCTCCATGATCTGGCTCGACCACCGCCGCGCCGCGCACGCGCCGCGCCTGCCCTGGTGGTGGGAGCTGGCCTTTGGCGCCATCGGGATGCGCGCCACGCTGCGCCACTTCCAGCGCGAGGCCGAGGCCAACTGGATCGCCCAGCACCAGCCCGAGCTGTGGGCGCGCACCGCCCACTACCTGCTGCTGCCGGGCTACCTGCACTGGCGCTTGACGGGGCGCATGGTGGACGCCGTGGCCAACCAGGTCGGCTACCTGCCGTTCGACTACAAACAAGGCCGCTGGGCCGGCGCGCACGACTGGAAGTGGCACGCCCTGCCCGTCACGCCCGCCATGCTGCCCGAGCTGGTGCCCACGGGCAGCATCATCGGCGCCATCAGCGCCCAGGCGGCGCAGGACAGCGGCATCCCCGCCGGCCTGCCGCTGGTGGCGGGCGCGGCCGACAAGGCCTGCGAGGTGCTGGGCGCGGGCTGCCTCACGCCCGAGATCGGCTGCCTCTCGTACGGCACCGCCGCCACCTTCAACACCTGCACGGCGCGCTACCGCGAGGTCACGCCCTTCATCCCGCCCTACCAGGCGGCCGTGCCCGGGCACTACAACACCGAGGTGCAGATCACGCGCGGCTTCTGGATGGTGCGCTGGTTCAAGGAGCAGTTCGGCCAGCACGAGGAGAAAGAAGCCCTGGCGCGCGGCGTGGCGCCCGAGAGCCTGTTCGACGCCCTGGTGGGCGCCGTGCCCCCCGGCGCCCAGGGGCTGATGCTGCAGCCCTTCTGGAACCCCGGCATCAAATGGCCCGGGCCCGAGGCCAAGGGCGCCATCATCGGCTTTGGCGACGTGCACACCCGCGCCCACATGTACCGCGCCATCCTGGAGGGCCTGGCCTACGCCCTGCGCGAGGCCAAGGAGCGCACCGAACGGCGCACGGGCGTGCCCATCACGCGCCTGCGCGTCTCCGGCGGCGGCTCGCAAAGCGACGCCGCCATGCAGATCACCGCCAACGTCTTCAACCTGCCCTGCGAGCGCCCGCACCTGTACGAAACCAGCGGCCTGGGCGCGGCCATCATCGCCAGCGTCGGCCTGGGCCTGCACCCGGACTACGCCAGCGCCGTGCGCGCCATGGCGCGCACCGGCCAGGTCTTCACCCCCGAACCGGCGCACGCGCGCACCTACGAGCAGCTCTACCGGCGCGTGTACCAGCGCATGTACCAGCGGCTGCAGCCGCTGTACCGGGATATTCGCGACATCACGGGCTATCCGTCGCACGACTGAGCACCGCCAGGGCGTCAGTCCACCGTCATTTTTTTCATCGACACTGGCGCGCCCATCCACCGCCCCCCCGACGAGACCATGCCCCGCACCCGCATCAAAGTCCTGACCACCGACCAGGCCCTGCGCTGGCCCAAGGAATGCGCCCACTGCTGCGCCAGCGGCACCGCCTTGCGCCCGGTGCAAGCGGGCATTGCACGCGGACGCATGGACGCACTCGATGCCGTGCGCGGGCGGGTGCGTTTTTCTACCCTGGCGCTGCACTATCCCGTCTGCCAAGCCCATGCCCAGCAGGCGACGCTGGCGAGCTGGCTGATGCGCAAATCCCCCCTGCCCACGCTGCTGCGCGCCTGGTTCTGGTTCACCGGCCCACAGGTGCTGCTGTTTGTGCTGCTGGCCCTGGCGGGACTGGGGCTGGCCCTCATCAAGGGCAGCACCAGCAATGGCCATGGCAGCAGCAACCTGCCCTGGCCATTGCTGGCGCTGTGCCTTGTTTCGGCCCTGGGCTGGCTGGCGGTGCTCTGGGCACGGGTGCGCGTCCCGGTGCGCCTGGTGCGGCTGGAGGACGATGCCGTTACCCTGGACTTGAGCAATCCCCGTTTTGCACGGCATTTCGTGCGCGCCAACGAAGATTTGATCGTCAGCGCCTAAACAACCCACCTCGCACCATGCGCCAGAAAAGTCTTTTCGTAACCGGCCTTTTCTTGCTCGGCTTGGCAGGGCTGTACTTGGGGGTCAGCAGCAAATCGTGGGGCTGGGGGTTGCTGGGCGCCGCCTGCCTGGCCGTTGGCCGCCTGGCGCTGCGTGCCTGCAAGGAGGAGGACGAGGAGCAGCCCCCGTCGGGCCGGTTCGTCGTTTATTCCATGCTGGCGCTGGTCGTGGGCTTTGGCGCCATTATCTGGCTCTCGCGCCGCTGATTCCGGCGCGTGCGCCGTTACAGGCTGAGGTTGGGCGCCAGGCGCCGGCGCAGTTCCTCCACGTCCATGCCCCGGCGCGCGGCCATGTCCTGCACCTGGTCGTCGCCGATCTGGCCGACGATGAAGTACTGCGCCTGCGGGTGCGCGAGGTAGAAACCACTGACGCTCGACGCCGGGAACATGGCCATGCTCTCGGTCAGCTCCATGCCGATCTCGCGTGCAGCCAGCGTCTCGAACAGGGCGATTTTGGCCGTGTGGTCCGGGCAGGCCGGGTAGCCGGGGGCGGGGCGGATGCCCTGGTATTTCTCGGCGATCAGCTCCGCGTTGCTGAGCGACTCGCCCGCGCCGTAGCCCCACAGGTCCTGGCGCACGCGCTGGTGCAGGCATTCGGCAAAGGCTTCGGCCAGGCGGTCGGCCAGGCCTTTGAACATGATGGCGCTGTAGTCGTCGAGCGCATCGAGGAATTCTTTTTCCTTCTTCTCGCTGCCGATGCCCGCCGTGACGGCGAACAGGCCGGCGTAGTCGGCAATACCGCTTTCCTTGGGCGCGACGAAGTCTGAGAGGCAGCGGCTCGGGCGCATCACGCCATCGGGCCCGGGCTGTTTTTCGGTCTGCTGGCGCAGGCCGTACCAGGTCATGAGCACCTGGCTGCGGCTCTCGTCGGTGTAGAACTCGATGTCGTCGCCCACGCGGTTGGCCGGGAAGATGCCCATGACGCCGTTGGCCGTC
>JAJTBK010000250.1 GCA_021286965.1 Comamonadaceae bacterium
GGCGTCCGAATACACCGTCACGGTGCCGTTCAAGAACAAGGCCACGGGTGCCATCCATCCGCACCTCACGGCCCGGTTGCACGTGCGCCTGTTCGATGGCGGCCAACGGATCCGCACCGACGTGGTGCTGGAAAATACCCGCACCTGGACGGCCAGCCCCGGCAACCTGACCTACTCGCTCGCCATCAAGCGCAATGGCAGCACGCTGTACACGCAGCCGGCATTCAGCCACTACCACCATGCACGCTGGCATCAGGTGCTGTGGACGGGCGCACTGGCCGAGCCCCTGGTGCGGGTACGCCACTACATGCCGTATTTCCTCGCCAGCAAAGCCGTCTGGAACTATGACCTGGGCGTCGCCATGCCAGAACCCGTGCTGGCAGGCATCTACAGCCAGTACGTGCAAAGCAAGGCATCCCAGGCCAACCTGGGCCCTATGGCGAACCTGCTGTTGACGCCCGCTTTTGGCACCACGGGCGGTCGCCCCGAGATTGGCCCTTTGCCCCAATGGACGGTCATGTTTCTCATCTCCCAAGACGAGCGCATGAAGGAGGTCATGCTGGCCCACGCCGACGCGGCGGGCGCCGTCCCCATCCACTATCGCGACGAGTCATCCAGCCAGCCCCTGGATCTGGATCGCCATCCGAACGTAGCCACCTGGCGCGGTACGTCGCAGCCGGCTCTTCCTGCCGTCGTCAACGGCAGCACCATCTGGGATCCGGACACCTCGCACCAGGCGTCCTATGCCTACGTACCGTACATGATCACCGGCGATGCGTTCTACCAGGAAGAGATGGCCTACTGGGCAGGCTGGAACCTGACGGCGATGAACCCGGCATACCGCTCGGCGGGCCAAGGCTTGCTGTGGGAAGACCAGGTACGCGGGCAAGCATGGTCCATGCGTGCACTCGGAGAGGCTGCCCGCACCCTGCCCGACACCCACCCCCTGAAAGCCTATTTCCAGCAACGCCTGTCGGGCAACCTCGAATGGTTCTACCAGAACTGGGTGCTCGCGCCCCTGCCCGATGTCTGGCCCATGGGCTCGCCGGTGAACCCGTATTCCACCGACACCATCGCCCCATGGCAGAACGACTTCTGGGCCCTGGTCATGGCCCAGCACGCGCAAGCACAGGAGCCTCGGGCGAAGGAATTGCTCGACTGGGTCAGCCAGTTCGGCGTCGGCCGCTTCCTGCACGAGGCCCAGGGCTTTTGCCTGGCCAAGGCACCGGCGTACTACCTCAAGCTCAAAGACGCCAACAACCGCTGGCTGGGCAATTGGAACGATTTCATCCAGCTCAACTTCCCCGGCATCACCTGCGACAGCAGCCTGGCGTACGACGGCTATCCCGCTTGGGCTGGCGGCTACGCCGCCGGTGCGCGCGCGATGCTGGCGGCGGCGGCCAGCCTCAGCGTCCCCGAGGCCCGGTCGGCCTACGCCCTGTGGCAGGCCAGCACCCCCCTGATGGACAAGGACTACCCGAACAACCCGACCTGGGCCATTGTTCCCTAACCCGTGCAAATACCACGCGGCCCGGCCAGGGCCTGTGAAAAAATGAAGCCTTCGCACCCACTGCGCAGGCTTCATTTCCGACGTGCCCTCCGTCCGCCAAAAAATCGCGCTGCAGTTCGTTGTCAGCAACCTGGCCCTGGTGGCCAATTTTGGGTTGTCGATTGTGCTGTCGCGCCTGCTGTCGCCCCAGGAAATCGGTATTTTTTCCATGAGCGCAGTGCTCATCGCCGTCGCCCATGTTTTCCGTGATTTTGGCGTCACGGCATTCATCAAGCGGGAAAAGGAGCTGACGCCGACGATTTTGCGCAATGCCATGGGCGTACTCCTGGTCACGTCCTGGACGGTGGCGGCGGCCATGTTCCTGAGTGCTCCCTACTGGGCTCATTTCTTCCATGAACCCCAGGTGGTACCGGTCGTGCAGGTGCTGGCCCTGGGCTTTGTCTTCATTCCGTTCGGCGCCATTCCCATTGCCATCCTGGCGCGCGACATGGCGGTAGAAAAATCAGCTCTCGTGACTGCCGTCGGAACCGTGGTCTATTTCGCCGCATCCGTCATCCTGGCGCTGCAAGGCTTCGGGCCGATGACCATGGCCTGGGCCAACCTGGTGAACATCATCGTCGCCGGGGCCGTGGCACGCGCGATGGTCGGCCACCCCCTGCCCTGGCTGCCAGGATTTGGCCAGTTGCACGACATCGTCCACTTTGGCCTGGGCAACCTGGCAACGGCCCTGCTCAAGGCGGCCGACAACGCGCTCCCCGACATCCTGCTCGGCCGCTGGCTGTCGCCAGCGGCCGTAGGCCTGTTCAGCCGCGCCAACTCGACCGTGAACATGGCGAGCACGGCACTGCTGCCCACGGTCAATTTCTTTGCCCTGCCGCACATGGCCAAGGTACACCACGCCCAGGGCGCCGTGGGCACGGAGTACCTGCGTGCCAGCTCGCTCATCAACACTCTGATGCTGCCCGCATTTGCCACCATCGCCGTGCTGGCACACGACATCGTCCTGCTGCTGTACGGCAGCGCCTGGCTGCCGGCGGTGCCGGCCATTCCCTGGCTGTGCCTGTCCTACGCCATCGGCAGTCTGTTCACCCTGAGCGCACCGACCCTGACCGGCATCGGCAAGCCCTACGCCGCCATCGGCCCCCATGCGATGCTGCTGCTGGCCAAGGTGCTGTGCGCTTTCTGGCTGATGGATGGCACCCTGCACCGCTTTGCCATGGCCGTGGCCTGGGGCCAGTTGGCCTGCGTGCCTTGCTATGGGTGGATCCATCGCCGCTACCTCGGGTTGCACTGGCGCAATTGGGGCCGAAGCACACTGCCCGTGGTGCTGCAAGGAGTGTGGGTAGGCGCGCTCTGCCTGGGGCTGCGCCAGGTCTTACCCGACACCACCGCCCCCTGGCTGGCCATTACCGCCATCGGCGCCGCCGCAGTGCTGGCAGGTGGGATCGGTTGCTTTGTACTGCCCTTGCCCATGGCGGATGAGTTGCGCAGAATGCTGCATATTTGGCGCCAGCACCGCGCCCGCCCTCAACCGCCTGCCTGAAGCGCCCATGATGCTCCCCCGTGTCTCCGTCATCATCCCCGTGCGCAACGGCAAGGACTACCTGCAGGAAGCCCTCGATAGCGTGCTGCAGCAGTCTTTCTCCAACCTGGAGCTGCTGCTCGTCAACGACGGCTCGACCGACGATGACTACGACCGCTATGCACAACAGGATGCACGCCTGCGCGTCCTGCACCTGCCGGGGCTGGGTGTCTCGCGGGCACGCAACGCTGGGCTGGCCCAGAGCCGGGGCGAGCTGCTGGCCTTCCTCGATGCCGACGATGCGTGGTTTCCCGGCAAGCTGCAGGCACAGGTGGACTACTTCGACCAGCACCCGCAGGTCGGCGTGGTGTTTGGCCCTTTCGTACGCTGGTGGGCGCAAGCCGATGGCTCGTTCGCACCGGCGGCGGCCCGGATGCAGGATGCCAGCGCCTGCACCCAAGCCGACCCGGAGCGTTCGGGCTGGATATATACCCGGCTCCTCAATGGCCTGTTGGTCGGCATGAACACGGCCGTCATCCGCCGCAGCGTGTACCAGGCCATTGGTGGCTTTAATGAGGCGATGCGCCAAGGCGAGGACTACGACTTCTGGCTCAAGGCCTCACGGGTGGCCCCCATGCATTCGCTCAATGGCCCCCTGGCCTTGTACCGCATCCACGGCGCCAGCGCGATGCATCGGCTGTCGGCCGACAACCATCTGGCGACCCTGCTGCAGGCAGCCGCCATGCGCTGGGGACTGGAGACCCTCGGCGGCCAACGCCTACCCCCCGGTGCCTTCAAGCAGCGGTTGGGCCATGTGTATTTCGACCACGGCTACGCCCATTACTGGCACGGCAGCCAAACCGTGGCCCGCACGGCTTTTTGGGACGCGCTGCGCCACGGCCACCGCCCGCTGCGCTGCCTGGCCTACATCCTCCTCTCGCATTGGCGCTAGCCGTCATCCAGCCCAGCGCCAGCAGGCCCGCTGGGCCCCCCCCACCACCAGGCCCCAGGGCGGCACCATGACCAGCCCGCGCACGAAGCGATGCTCCTCGTTGGCAAAATCGCGTTTGGCCGCGCTGTCGCCCGCACCCCGGTCGATACAGGCAATACCATGCGCCTGGCTGGCCAGCAGGAGCTGCCAGAACAAGATCCGGCCGGGCGAAAAGGCAGCAAAACGCAGGTCGTACACCGGAAACCAATAATGCAGCAGCGGCCCGCACTGCAAACCGAAATGCGCTGCCACCAGGGTCGTGCCACAACGCAACACACTCAGCACAGGCAGGCAGCAGGGATCCTGAGAGCGCAACAAATGGCGCAGCAACGCGACGTTCCCCGGCCGCAGCAGCGCCCCACCCCCATGCCCGGTGCGCAGGTACTGCGCGTTCTTGAGCCCCACCAGCGCCTCCAGATCCGGCACCGGACTGGGCGTATGCATGGCAAATGCCAGGGCCCCATGCCCCTCCACCAACTTGCGTGCGCGCCGTTCGGTATCGCTGACCAGCTTCTTGTCCCGTTGGCGCAGCGCCTCCCAGTGGGCCGCCCCACCTTGGGGATGAATGCGCGTGCGCAGGCCGATTTCCGGGCTCTCACCCACCAGGCCATGCTGCTCCTGGCTTTCATCCAGATGGGTGAAATACAGGCAGGAAACGCCACCGGCCCGGAGCAGCTGGCGCCAATCGAGCCGCACACCGGGGCGTGCCAGCAGGCCGCAGTAGTCGGTCATCGCCCCCCCCACCGGCTCGTACAGCCCCAGGCGTCCGCGCCAGCCGGCGGCACGCTGAAGCGGCATGACACCGGCCAATTCCTCATCGAGCCAACACAACAGCACGTCTACCGGACCGATGGTGGCCGCCACGGCCTCGGCATAGGTGGGGGACAGGAACGCCCAGCGCGCGCCGTCGCCCTGGCGCAGCAATTGCGCCCAGGCAGCGCCCTCCGCCACCGTCAAGGCAGACAAAGGCTTGCGCTGGATGCGCAGCACCGCCGTCAATTGGTGCCCCTGTGCACCACCGCCTGCGGGCGGAAAAACAAAAAAGTCGCCAGCCGCGCCGGGTCGATGTGCCCTTGCGTGCAGGTCAACTCGTTTTCCGGCACATGGATACGGCCGAGCACTGGCAACGGCTCTCCCCAGCGCGCGACATCGTTGAGCCGGGCCTGGCTGCCAAAAATCCACTCGAACCCCAGCACCTGGGCCTGCGCCGCCAACCTGGCCGATTCCGCACCATGGGGAAACGACATGCTGCGCACGCCCTGCTGCAATTGCTCGAGCAGTCCCCGGCTTGCCCGCAGCTCGGCCTGGGGGCGGAAGCACAGCGTCAAGGGACTGTGCGTGTGCCCATGCCCGCCGATGGCCAGGCCATGGGCCTGCAACTGCTGGAGCTCGCCCCAGGTCAGCATCTGGCGCGCGCCCACCTGCGCCAGCACCCCTGGCGCATGGGCCTCCAGCCAGGCCAGGCGCTCGGACTCCGGCATGGCCCCCAGGTACGCTGCCAGTGCCGGCCCCGCACCGCTGGCGGGCGGCACCAGCCCACCGGCAGCCCGGCACAGGCGCTCCGCCCCCCCGGGTTGCGCCAGCGCCGCGACCAAGGCGTCCTGCCACCACCGGGCACTCTGCAGCAGCGGCAATTCGCTGGCCACGAACAGCACGGCTGGCAGGCGGCGGCGCACCAACTCCGGCCAGGCATGATCGAGGGTGTCACGCCAACCGTCGTCAAAGGTGATGAGCAAGGGATTGCGCGGCAACCGCGCCCGTGCCCGGCACGCCGACTGCAGGGCGTCCAGGCTGAGCACGCTGTAGTGGCGCTGCACGAAGTCCAGCGTGTGCCGAAAGCCGTCCAGGGTGAAGGTGAACTCCCTCTCGGCAAGAGGGAAGGCCGGGTCATCGGCCGGCAAGACGCGGTGGAACATCAGCACCGTCAAGGCATGGCGATTGCGCCAGCGGTGCCACGCCCCCAGAACGCCCGAGTGGTACAGCGCCGCGCGCAGCCCGTTTTTCACGCCCACACCCCCCTTCATACGGCAGTCTCCGCCACTTGCACCGGGGCCACCAGCAGGTTGCGGGCGAGCTGGTAGGTCATGTGCCAGCGGCGTTCAGCCCAGGGCGTAAAGCGGGGGATCTGGAAGGGCGAGGTGGTGGCACGCGCCACCCCCCAGTGGGTCGTCACGGCGTAACGGTAGCCGGCCTGCTTCACGGCATCGACGTGCAGGCGCGAAAAATCGGCGTAGGGCCGGCCATTGGGGTACGCAAAGCCATGGATCGGCCCGCCAACGATGGCCTGCAAGCGCTCACGCGCACCGCCGATTTCCGCCGCCACCTCACTGGCATTGCAGTAATCGAGGATCGGATGCAGCGCCGTATGCCCACCGACGCCAAACCCCTGGCTGTACAGGTCGCGCAACTGGGCCTCGGTCATCACCGGCACCTGCTCGGGCGTCACGCCCGCTGCGGCCTCCAACTGCTGCAGCAACTCTTCCCGCCGCGTTGGCGTGAGGTATTTGAGCTCCTGTTCGAGCCGTTGCACCAGCAGGCACCGCGCCGCCAGCGTGGCCACGGATTGCGCCGGCAAGAAAGCCACCCCCAGATCCAGGAACGGCCCCGGCAGGCACCGCACGGCGGCCGCAATGCGCTCATGCCACAAGGGCACGCCATCGAATTGGCCGGAAGTGATGAAGAACGTGGCGTGCAGGTTGCGCCGGCGCAGCAAGGGCAGGACACCCGTGATCCAGTCCGGGTAGCCGTCGTCGAACGTGATACAGGCGGCGCCCCGGGGCAGGCGCCGGTTTTGCAGGCCGACGATGGCCTCCTCCAGCGGCAGCACCCGCAGCTGCGACAGCGTGCAATCGAGCACGTGCTCAAAGCGCGCCAGATCGACTTGGGCAGGCACCAGCGGATCGCTCTGCAAGGGCACCTTGTGGAACAGGAAAACCGACATCTTGTCCCCCGACAGGGTCTGCAGCAGCAGCCTGGAAATCATGCTGCAGCCTCCCGTTCCACGCTGGCCCGCAACACGTGCAAATGCAGCAACTCCATCAGCATGACCACCATGTAAATGCCCTCGTAATACCCCAGGCTGACGGCTGCGCCCCCGACCATGTACGCCAGTACGGACAGCATCAAGGCATCGGCCAGGTCGCTGGCCCACTGGTACCCACGCCCCAAGCGAACCACAACCCGCTGGATGCGCCCACGGTTGGCGAGTGCACGCAGCAACAGCCACAAAAACAACCCCAAGCCGACGAATCCCAGGTCCCCCAGGATCTCGAAGTAA
>JAJTBK010000257.1 GCA_021286965.1 Comamonadaceae bacterium
CACGGCCACATGCTTGGCGCTAGCATCGGCATCGGAATACACGGCGACGGTCTTGACGCCCATGCGCTTCGCGGTCGCCGCGACACGGCACGCAATCTCGCCGCGGTTAGCAATCAGGATTTTGGTAAACATTTAGGCCACTCCAGGAGAACCAGAAAAAAACGAGGCAACGCGGCGCAGCACCGCGCGCAGGAATCGGAACAGCAGCACCAGCAACAGTGCCGACACGATGAGCATGAACGCCAGCGCCACGCCAAACCACAGCGGGTGCTGCGTCGCCAGCCAGACGGCGCCCAGCACCAGGCCGTCTTCCAGCAAGGACAACCCCCAGTTGGAAAACGGCTCGGGCGAGGTGTTGGCCGCTGCGCGCGCCGCCATCTTGGTGGCCAGCGCCGTGGCCGAGAGCGTGCCGCCCAAGAGGCCCGCGACCACGGCCAGGCTGGCGTGGTCGGCGCCAAACACGCCCGCCGCCAGCAGCGCACCGGCGGGCACGCGGATGAAGGCGTGCAGCGCGTCCCAGACGCTGTCGAGCCAGGGCAGCTTGTCGGCCAAAAATTCGACGCTCAGCAGGAAGCCACTGGCCGTCAGCACCGCCGGGTGCTGCAGCACGGCCAGGCCTGCAGGCAGGGGCAGCCAGCCCAAAGCGCCCATGCCGCCCACCAGGAACACCACGGCATACAACCGCACGCCGCTGGCCCAGCCCAGGGCGGCGGCCAGCGCCAGCAGGCCGGGCATATCGAGCTGCTGCGTGGCGCGCGCCGCGCCCTCGGCCATGGCCTGTGCCGTACCCAGGGGCAGGCCCAGGCTATGGAGCCATTGCACGAACTGCGGCCAGAGGGCATCCATGGCGCTTGCGCTCAGCCCAGCCAGGCGGGCTTGCGTTTTTGCAGAAAGGACTGCACGCCTTCGCGCCCCTCTTCGCTGGCGCGGATGTCGGCAATGCCCTCGACGGTGGCGGCGATCAGGCCGGCGTTGATCTCGCGCTCGGCCACATCCAGCACCAGCTTTTTGCAGGCGCGCACGGCGTGGGGACTGGCCGTGGTCAGGGCCTTGAGCAGAGCGTCCACCTTGGCATCAAGCAGGTCAACCGCCACCACTTCGTGCACAAAGCCGATACGCAACGCCTCGGCAGCGTCAAAGCGCTCCGCCGTTAAAAAATAGCGCTGCGCCGCGCGCGCCCCCATGGCGCGGATCACGTAGGGGCTGATGGTGGCGGGGATCAGGCCCAGCTTGACTTCACTGAGGCAAAAGCCCGCCGTGTCCACCGCCACCGCCATGTCGCACGCGGCCACCAGGCCCATGCCGCCGGCATATACGTCGCCCTGCACGCGGGCGATGGTGGGCTTGGGGCATTCGTAGATCACGCGCAGCATCTCGGCAAGCTTGGCGGCGTCTGCCAGGTTCTCGCCGCGCGTGTAGTCGGCCATGCGGCGCATCCAGTTCAGGTTGGCACCGGCGCAAAAGGCCGGCCCCTCGGCGCCTAGCACTACGGCGCGCACATCGGGGCGTGCGCCCACGTCCTGGAAGGCGGCGGTGATCTCAGCGATGACTTCGTCGCTGAAAGCGTTGCGCACCTCGGGCTGGGTCAGCGTGATGCGCGCCACGGCGCCGGATTGGGTGATGGAAAGGTTCTGGCTCATGGTCAATGTCCCCACACGCGCAGGCCGCGGTGCGCGGCCAGGGCGTCGTAGTCGCGGTCGCTGTGCAGCAGCAGGTAGTCGTTCTCGATGCAAAAGGCCGCCACCATTACGTCGATGCTGCTGCGCACGGTGATGCCACGGGCGCGCAGGTGGCGGTAGTGTTCGGCGGCAGCCAGCGCCAAGTCCTCGCCACCGCAGGGCTCGACGTGCAGGGTCTGGAGCAGCAAGCGCGCCTGGCGCATGGCACGCTCTTCGCGAAAGCCACGCAGCACTTCATACAGCACCAGGTCGGGCACGACCAGCCGGGTATGGCCGTCGTCCAGCAAGCGGCGCAGTTCGTAGCGCGCCACGGAGTCGCGGGCGTTGAAGAAGTCGATCCAGACACTGGAATCAACGACCAGCACTGCGCGCCGCCTTCCTTGGCTTGCCCACGCGGTACCCCGCGCCCGGCTCCTGCACCATGTGCTCTGGCGCGGGCTCCCCTTGGGCGGGCTGCGTCCAGTCGATGGACTCATCGCCCTCCCACTTGAGCTTGCCTTCCCATTTGAGGATTTCACGGTACGCCGCCTGCCGGGCCAGCAGGCGCAAACCAGCCTCCACCGTTTCCTTCTTGGTGGTGAAAGGGCCTGCGTGCATGGCCTGGGCCAGCAATTCGTCGTCTATGTCGATGTTGGTACGCATGATGTGTATAAAGTCAACAATAAACGCACATAGTACACCTTACATACGAAAAACGCCAAACCGCGTGTCCTCGATCGGCGCGTTGCGCGTGGCCGACAGGCCCAGCGCCAGCACGCGGCGCGTGTCGGCGGGGTCGATGATGCCGTCGTCCCACAGGCGCGCCGTGGCGTAGTAGGGGTGGCCCTGGTGCTCGTACTGCTGGCGGATGGGGGCCTTGAAGGCTTCTTCCTCCTGCGCGCTCCACTGCCCGCCCTTGGCGGCGATGCCGTCGCGCTTGACGGTGGCCAGCACCGAGGCGGCCTGCTCGCCCCCCATCACGGAAATGCGCGCGTTCGGCCACATCCACAGAAAGCGCGGGTTGAAGGCGCGCCCGCACATGCCGTAGTTGCCGGCGCCAAAGCTGCCGCCGATGATGACGGTGAATTTGGGCACCGCCGCCGTCGCCACCGCCGTCACCAGCTTGGCGCCGTGGCGCGCAATGCCCTCGTTCTCGTACTTGCGCCCGACCATGAAGCCGGTGATGTTCTGCAAAAACACCAGCGGTATCTTGCGCTGGCAGCACAGCTCGATGAAGTGCGCGCCCTTTTGCGCGCTCTCGGAAAACAAAATGCCGTTGTTGGCGATGAGGCCCACGGCCATGCCCTCGATGCGTGCAAAGCCGCACACCAAGGTGGCGCCAAAGCGCGCCTTGAACTCGTCAAAAACACTGCCATCGACGATACGGGCAATGATCTCGCGCACGTCAAACGGCTTGCGCGCGTCGGTGGGGATCACGCCGTAGAGCTCTTCTGCTGCAAAAAGAGGAGCTGCTGGCGCTTGATCCACCTGCCCTGGAGCCTTGTTCTTATTCAAATTAGCCACCGCCTGGCGTGCCAGGGCCAGGGCGTGCGCATCGTTCGCCGCCAGGTGGTCGACCACGCCCGACAGGCGCGTATGCACGTCGCCACCGCCCAGGTCTTCGGCACTCACCTCCTCACCGGTGGCGGCCTTGACCAGCGGCGGGCCGCCCAGAAAGATCGTGCCCTGGTTCTTGACGATGATGGATTCGTCGCTCATCGCCGGCACGTAGGCGCCGCCCGCCGTGCAGCTGCCCATGACGACGGCAATCTGCGCAATGCCCTGCGCGCTCATGTTCGCCTGGTTGAAGAAGATGCGGCCAAAGTGCTCGCGGTCGGGAAAGACCTCGTCCTGGTTCGGCAGGTTGGCGCCGCCGGAATCGACCAGGTAGATGCAGGGCAGGTGGTTTTGCTGCGCAATCTCCTGCGCCCGCAGGTGCTTTTTCACCGTCATCGGGTAGTAGGTGCCGCCCTTCACGGTGGCGTCGTTGCACACCACCATGCAGTCCACCCCGCTGACGCGGCCAATGCCGGCGATCACGCCTGCGCCGGGGGCGGCGTCGCCGTACATGTGCAGCGCCGCCAGCGGCGCAATCTCCAGGAACGGCGTGCCCGGGTCGAGCAGCAGCGCCACGCGCTCGCGCGGCAGCAGCTTGCCACGCGCCACGTGCTTGGCGCGGGCGGCCTCGCCGCCGCCCTGGGCGATGGTGTCCACCCGGGCGCGCAGGTCGTCCACCAGGGCGCGCATGGCGGCCGCGTTGGCCTGGAAGTCGGTGGCACGGGGATTGAGCTGGGACTGCAAGATCATGGTCGCTCCGAACGAACAGTAGATGCCAGCATAAGCCGGCCCGGGCCACGGGCGGCGCCAGCGAGGTTGCAATAATTGCCACACCATGTACACCCCCGCCCTGCCCACCCCGCGCACGCACCGCCACGCACCGCGCGCTGAAACCCCGATGGCCTTCGTGCACGCCGTGGTCGCGGCCTACACGGCACGCGGCCGGAGCGCCGCCAGCGCCTTGCAGCAGGCACAAATTGCGCCAGAAGCGCTGTCCGATGCCAGCGCCCGCATCACCGCCGCGCAGATGGAGCGGCTGTGCCACAGCGCCATGCGCGAGCTTGACGACGAGGCCCTGGGCTGGTTCGAGCGCCGCCTGCCCTGGGGCAGCTACGGCCTGCTGGCGCGTGCCAGCAGCGGCGCCCCCACCCTGGGCCTGGCGCTGGCGCGCTGGTGCCGCCAGCACGCCTTGCTGACCGATGCCATCGCCCTGCAGTGCACACCGCTGGGCGCGAGCCTGCGCATCACGCTGCACGAACACCGCCCGCCGGGCGGCGCGGGCCAGCTGCGCGAGTTCTGCCACGTCTCGGTGCTGCGCAACCTGCTCGGGCTGGCCTGCTGGTGGGTCGATGCGCGCCTGCCGCTGCAGCTGGCGCAATTTGCCTTTGCCGCGCCGGCGCACGCCAGCGTCTACCCGCT
>JAJTBK010000288.1 GCA_021286965.1 Comamonadaceae bacterium
GTTTCTGGGCGTGATCCTGCTCCTGGTGGGCGTGGCCCAGTTTCGCCAAAACACCGGCACAACCACGGCAGAAGGAGCGCACCATGCCTGAAAGGATCGCCACCACGCAGCGCCCCGCAGCCCGGGTACATTGAGCACCACCGATTGCCAGGAGATACCGCGTGCGCGTTTTGCTCGTCGAAGACGACCCCATGCTCGGCAGCGCCCTGCAAGGTGCGCTGCAAGACCACAGCTACGCCGTGGACTGGGTGCGCGACGGCGCCCAGGCCCTGCTGGTCCTGCACGGCCAGCATTACGACCTGGTGCTGCTCGACCTGGGGCTGCCCCAGGTCGATGGCCTGCAGGTGCTGCAGCGCCTGCGCGGCCAGGGCAACGCCGTGGCGCTGCTGATTTTGACGGCGCGCGACGGCCTCGATGAGCGCCTGCGCGGCCTCGACAGCGGGGCGGACGACTACCTGTGCAAGCCCTTTGAGCTCGATGAGCTGCTCGCCCGAATGCGCGCCGTGCTGCGGCGCAAGGGCGGCACGGGCGCGCCGCAGCTGGGCAACGGCCTGCTGCGCCTGGACCCCGTCACGCGCCAGGCCCAGAGCGCCGACGGCCCACCCGTGCAGCTGACACAGCGCGAATTTGCCCTGCTGCAGGCGCTGCTGCTGCGCCCCGGGGCCATCCTCTCGCGCAGCGAGCTCGAAGACCGCATCTACGGCTGGGGCCAGGAGGTGGAGAGCAACGCGGTGGAATTTCTCATCCACGCCCTGCGGCGCAAGCTCGGCAGCGGCGCGATTCAAAACGTGCGGGGGGTGGGATGGAAAGTAGCCGCCGCCGCGTAAGCAGGCTGCCGGGCGTGCAATCCGTGCAGCGTCAGCTGACCTGGGCCTTGTCGCTGGCCATTGGCCTCGTCGCCCTGCTGGGCGCAGGGCTGGCGTTTTGGGCTGCCTACGACGAGGCCCGCGAGCTGCAGGACGATGCGCTGGCACGGGTGGCGCAGCTGGTGGCACGCCAGCTGGCGCAGGCCCCCGCCATGCCGCTGGGCTTTGCCATCCAGGGCGACGAGGACGACTCGCGCATCCACATCGCCCGCCTCGGGGCGGATGCGGGCGCGCCCCTGGCCCTGCCAAGCGACCTGGCTCCCGGTTGGCACACCCTGAACGCCGCCGAAAACAGCTGGCGCGTGCTGGTTGCCCGGGCACCCAACGGCGAAAGTTTTGCCGTGCTGCAGGACATGCGCCTGCGCAACGAGCTGGCACGCTACGGTGCCTTGCGCACGGTGCTGCCCTTTGTGTTGCTCATACCGGTGCTGCTGCTGCTGGTGGCGGAGTTGCTGCGCAAGCTGTTCGCCCCAATTGCACTTTTGGCGCACGAGGTGGATGCCCGCAGCGAAAGCGACCTGCACCCCATCCCCGAGGCCGGCGTGCCCACCGAGGTGCGCGCCTTCGTGCGCGCCATCAACCGCCTGCTGGCGCGCGTGCAGCAGGCCATGGCCGCGCAGCAGCGTTTCATTGCCGATGCCACGCACGAGCTGCGCACACCGCTGGCGGCGCTGTCGCTGCAGGCCCAGCGCCTGCAGGCCCTGGCACTGCCCAGCACCGCGCAGGAACGCCTGGCCGAACTGCGCCAGGGTATGGAGCGCAGCCGGCATTTGCTCGACCAGCTGCTGGGCCTGGCCCGCGCCCAGGCCCAAGACCAGACGCAAGCCAATCCCCCCGCGCCGGCAGCGCTGCCGTTGCACCTGCCGACGCTGGTGCGCGAGCTGCTGCAGGAGCTGCTGCCCCTGGCCGAGGCCAAAGGCATCGACCTGGGGCTGGCGCACAGTTGGGACGCCACGGCACAGCAGCCGCTGCGCATCCCGCCCACGGCGCTGTACATGGTGCTGAAAAACCTGCTCGACAACGCCATCCGCTACACCCCGCAGGGCGGCTGCATCGACCTGGCGCTGCACTGCACGCCCACGCAGCTTTGCCTGCAGGTGCAGGATAACGGCCCCGGCATCCCGGCGGCGCAGCGCGCGCGGGTGTTGGAGCCCTTTTACCGCCTGCCGGGCAGCACGGCCGAGGGCAGCGGCCTGGGCCTGGCCATTGTGCACACCCTGGTGCAGCGCCTGGGCGGCACGGTGGTGCTGGACGATGCCGCAGGCGGAGGGCTGTGCGTGCGCGTGCAGCTGCCCGTGGCCCCGCCCGGGGCGCAAGATGCTATGAATTAAGGAGCTGCTCGCGCTTGACTGGCAAGCGCTGGCAGCCGTTTTTAGCCTTTGTTTAGCCTTGATCGGGCTTTTTCATCGGGCAGGTGTTCATGCCCAGCAGGCCGTAGGCCGGGCAAAAGCGAAATACGCCGGTGAACAGCGGTACGACGCCGATATAGCCCCACCAGCCGACCACGCCGGTGGCGGCCAGGCCGATCAGCACCAGGCCGACGACGATGCGCAGAATGCGGTCGATGCCGCCAACGTTGAATTTCATTGCTATTTCCTCCGTAAAAAAATCAACCAAAACTCGGGCTTTGCGGCGCTGCCACGGGATTGCCTGCGGCGGCCCAGGCGTCAAAGCCGCCGCTGATGGAGCGCACGTTCAGGTAGCCCATCTCCTGCAGCGAGGCCGCAGCCAGGGCGGCGCGGCCACTGGTTTTGCAGTACAGCACGATGGCCAGGTCGCGCGCCTGCAGCTGCGGCTGGGCGCTGAGCTGGAATTCGAGCAGGCCGCGCGGCATGTTCACGGCGCCGGGCAGGTGGCCCTGGCGGAATTCGTCGGGCTCGCGCACGTCGATCAGTACGTCGGCCTGGGCGATGGCGGCCTGGGCCGCATCCAGGTCCACTTCGTGGATGCGCGCCTTGGCGGCGGCGACCAGGTCAAGAGCGGTTTTCATGCGGGGCTCCTTGGCTCAACAACCCTGGCGCGCACCGAGCTTGCGCAGGATGGTTTCCATCATGCACCACTTGGTCAAGCCGCTTTGCAGCAGGTTCAAGCCGACGAAGGCGGTGAACGCCAGCCACCATTGGCTCACGAACAGCGGGCTGGCCGGGCTGCCGAGTGCCAACGACAGCAGGATGAAAATGCCGGCGACGGTGCGCACGATTTGCCAGGAGGTCATGGCGGGTTCCTTTCTTGAGATAAAAACGGGTGCAGCCCTTGATGGGCCTGCGCGAGCAGCTATGGTTTTTGCTGCCCCGTGAGGTGTTCCAGACGCTCGATGCCCAGGGCCTTGAGAACGTGCTTCTCGTAAATGGGTTCGGCCGTGCCGTGCTTCATCTTGTACATGAAGTATTTTTCAAAGCCCACCTTGGCCAGGTGCACCCACTTGCCTTTCTTGAACCAGTTGACGTTGCGCGGCGGGATTTGCGGCAGGGCGACGAAGGCGGCGCCGGTGTCGCCCATGTCGGCCAGGCAGATGGCGTTCCAGGTGGCGCGGGCCGTGGCCTGCTCGGGCCTGCCCGCCAGTTCGGCGGCAAGGTTGTGCACGATGGCCGAGACCATGGTCTCGATCATGTAGCCCGTCTTGGGCGCGCCCGTGGGCACGGGCGTGACCTCCACCGGCGGGATGGCGACGCACACGCCGGCCGAGAAGATGTTGCGGTACTTCTGGCTGCGCTGGTACTCGTCGATGAGCACGAAGCCGCGCGGGTTGCACAGGCCGGGCACGGCGGCGACGGCGTCCACGCCCTTGAAGGCGGGCAGCATCATGCTGTACTTGAACGGCAGCTGGTGCTCTTTTTTAGGCTGGCCGGCCTCGTCCATTTCGGTGACGTGCATGGTGCCGGCCTCGATCTTGGTGACTTTGGCGTTGGTGATCCACTGGATGGCGTGGCCGCGCAGGTCACCCTCGAGCATGGATTTGGAGTCGCCCACGCCGCCCAGCCCCATGTGACCGATGTAGGGCTCGCTGGTGACGAAGGTCATCGGCACTTTGTGGCGCAGTTTGCGCTTTTGCAGGTCGCGGTTGAAGATGAAGGCGAACTCGTAGGCCGGGCCAAAGCACGAGGCGCCGGGCATGGCGCCAATGATGGCCGGGCCGGGCTCCTGCAGGAACTGCTGGTAGTCGGCCCAGGCTTTTTCCGCGTGCTCGATGGTGCAGATCGACTGCGTGTGCCCCGCCGGCCCGGCGCCGGGCACTTCGTCGAACGCGAGCTTGGGGCCGGTGGTGATGATGAGGTAGTCGTAGGCCAGGCGCTGGCCGTCGGCCAGCTCCAGGGCATTGCCCTCAGCGTCGATTTTTTCCACCCGCTGGGCGATGAAGTCGATGCCTTTCTTGTTCAAGGCCGGGGCAATCGGCAGGGTGGTCTCGCTGCGCTGGCGCCAGCCCACCGCCACCCAAGGGTTCGAGGGCACGAACTGAAAGTAGTCCAGCGCATTGACCACCGTGATGCGGTGCGTTTTATCGAGCGTGGCGCGCAGCTCGTAGGCCGCCGGCATACCGCCCGTGCCCGCCCCCAGTACAACGATGTGTGCCATGGTCCTTGTCTCCTTGCTTGGTGGTGAAACCTGGTGGTTGAACTTGGTGATAAAAACCGTCTAAAACCATTGCCAGTCAAGCGCTAGCAGCTCTTTATTTGATAGCATAGAGCAGCCCCTCGTCGAGCGCACCCGCCAGCAGCGCCAGGCGCAGCTGGTGCAGCAGCAGCTCGGCGCGGGCCTGTGCCAGGGCGAGCTGCTGGCTCGCCAGGTCGTTTTGCGCGTTCAGCAGGTCGAGCAGGCTGCGGTCGCCCACCTCGCGTCCGGTCTGGGTGGCATCGAGGCGCGCGGCGCTGGCGGTCTGCGCCGCCTGCAGGGCGCGCACACGCTCGGCGCCCAGCTGCAGGCCAAGCCAGGCGGCGTGCACCTGCTGCGCCACCTGCTCGCGCGTGCTGGCCAGCTGCGCCTGCGCCTTGTCCAGCAGGCGCAGGCTTTCATCCTCTTTTGCACTCTGCCAGCCGCCGG
>JAJTBK010000298.1 GCA_021286965.1 Comamonadaceae bacterium
AAGTCCTCGCCGCCCAGGGTGGGCTCCTGCTCCAGCACCTGCTCGGGACCCAGAATGTCGAGCATCACCGCGCGCGCCAGCGCCGCCTCGTCCGGGCTGTTGACGGTGGCGGGGTAGTTGCGCTCAAAGACGAAATCGCAGCGCGCGCCGTGCGCGCTGCAGACATGCTCGGCCATCTGGCGCATACGCTGCTCCACCAAATCCAGCACCTCGGTCGTGAAGGTGCGCACCGTGCCCTGCAATTCGCAGTGGCCGGGGACGACGTTGCTGGCCTCGCCACCGTGGATCATGGTGACCGAGATCACCGCCGTATCGAGCGGCTTCTTGTTGCGGCTGATGATGCTTTGCAGCGCCTGCACCAGCAGGCAGGCCACCAGCACCGAGTCCACGCCCAGGTGCGGCATGGCGGCGTGGCAGCCCTTGCCGTGCACGGTGATCTTGAACTCGCTGGTCGAGGCCATCACCGGCCCGGGGCTCACGGCCATGCTGCCGGCGGGCATTCCGGGCCAGTTGTGCATGCCGAACACGGCCTGCATCGGAAAGCGCTCGAACAGGCCGTCGTCCATCATCACCTTGGCGCCGCCACCGCCCTCCTCGGCAGGCTGGAAGATGAGGTACACCGTGCCATCAAAGTCGCGCTGCTGCGCCAGGTGCTGCGCCGCCGCCAGCAGCATGGCGGTGTGGCCGTCGTGGCCGCAGCCATGCATCTTGCCGGGGTAGCGGCTGGCGTGGGCGAAGGTGTTTTTCTCCTGCATGGGCAGCGCATCCATGTCGGCGCGCAGGCCCAGGGCGCGGCCACAGGCGCCGCCATCGCGCCCGTGCACGATGCCCACCACCCCCGTCTGCCCCAGGCCCCGGTGGATGGGAATGCCCCAGGCACTCAGCTGCGCCGCCACCAGGTCGGCGGTGCGCCACTCCTGAAAACTCAGCTCGGGGTGGGCGTGGATGTCGCGGCGCAGCTGCGCGATGGCGCCGGCCTGGGCGACGATGGCGTCGATCAAATGCATGGACAAACCTCAGATTCGCACCCGGCCATCGCCGGTGAGCATGGACATTTCGACAAAACTGGAGCCCTCGTGGCTGTGGCCGCTAAAGCGCAGCGGAAACCCCGCCACCGGGCCGCTGATGCCCTCCAGGGCCGCCACCAGCGATTCGCGCCCGAGCTTGCCGCCGCTGTGCGCCAGGCGCAGGCCCTCGATCAGGGTACGGGCGGCAATGTAGCCCTCCAGGCTCGAATAATTGGGCTGCACCTTGTCGCCACCCTTCTTCACCGCCTCCAGGAACTCGCGCGAGGCCGGGCGCTGCGTCTGGTAGGGCGAAGGCATGACCTGCGACACCACCACCCCCGCCGCCTGCGGCCCCAGCGCCTGCGCCAGCGCCTGGGTGCCGACGAAAGAGACGTTGTAGAAGCCACCACCGTAGCCCGCCTTGCGCGCCGCACGAATGAAGGCCGCGCAGGCGCCATAGGCGCCAATCTGCACGATGGCCTCGGGCTTGGCCGCCAGCAGCCTGGCCACGGCCTCGTCCACCTTGTCGGAGTTGCGCTCGACCGTGCCCGTGGCCACCGGCACCAGCTTGCGCGCCGCCAGCGCCCGGCCGACGCCATCGAGCCCGGCCTGACCGTAGCTGTCGTTTTGGTAGAAAACACCGATCTTGGTCTGGCCCAGGTGGGTCAGCTGATCGACGATGAGCTCGGTTTCGTCATCGTACGAGGCGCGCACGTGGAACACCTGGCGGTTGAACGGCTTGCGCAGCGCCATGGCCCCCGACAACGGGGCAATGAACGGCAGCCCGGCCTGGCTCGCCAACGGCAGCGCCGCCAGGCTGGTGGGCGTGCCAACGTAGCCGAACAGGGCCAGCACTTCGTCGGCGATGAAGCGGCGCGTGTTCTCGGCGCAGCGCTCGGGCTCATAGCCATCGTCGAGGCTGCGCAGCTCGATCGGGCGCCGGCCGATGCCGCCCTGGGCATTGGCCTGGGCAAAAGCCAGCTGCGCCCCGGCCTGGAACTGCTGCCCGAGCTGCGCCGCCGCACCCGACAGCGGCGCCGACTGGCCGATGACGATGCGCCCCTCGCCCTGCGCCCGCGCCGCCGGCCAGCCCGCCAGCGCTGCCACACCCAGGCCCAGGGAGAATTGCCGCCGATTGCACGCCTGCTGTGTCATACCGCTATCCTTCTTGAAAACAAACCCCGCCAGCTGCGCCAGCGCCCCAAGCAAGCCAGTGTAGCCAGCCCCTTGCCCACCGGCCAGTCCAGGCCCCGATCGCCCCATGCCCTCCTCGACCACCACCGTGCGCGGCGCCTGCCCGCACGACTGCCCCGACACCTGCGCCCTGCTCACCACCGTGGAAAACGGCCGCGCCACGCGCGTGCAGGGCAACCCGGCGCACGCGCACACCGCCGGCGTGCTCTGCGCCAAGGTCAGCAAATACCCCGAACGCACCTACCACCCCGAGCGCCTGCTCACGCCCATGAAGCGCAGCGGCCCCAAGGGCAGCGGGCAGTTCACCCCCGTCTCCTGGGACGAGGCCCTGGCCGACATCGCCGCGCGCCTGCAGGCCATTGCCGCGCGCAACCCCGAAGCCATCCTGCCCTACAGCTACGCCGGCACCATGGGCCTGGTGCAGGGCGAGAGCATGGACCGGCGCTTCTTCCACCGCCTGGGCGCCTCGCAGCTGCACCGCAGCATCTGCGCCAGCGCCGGCGGCGAGGGCCTGCTGCACACCCTGGGCGCCAAGCGCGGCATGAAGGTCGAGCATTTCAGCCAGGCGCAGCTGATCCTCATCTGGGGCAGCAACTCCATCACCAGCAACCTGCATTTCTGGCGCTACGCGCAAGAGGCCAAGAGAAACGGCGCACGCCTGGTGTGCATCGACCCCCGGCGCAGCGAAACCGCCGACAAATGCCACGAGCACATCCAGCTGCTGCCCGGCACCGACGCCGCACTGGCGCTGGCGCTGATGCACGAGCTGATCGAGACCGACTGGCTCGACCACGACTACATCGCCCGCCACACCCTGGGCTGGGAGCAGCTGCGCGAGCGCGCCCTGCAGTGGCCGCCCGAGCGCGCCGCCGCCGTCTGCGGCCTGCCGGCAGAGCAAATCCGCCGCCTGGCGCGCGACTACGGCACCACCCGCCCCGCCGCCATCCGCCTGAACTACGGCGTGCAGCGCGTGCGCGGCGGCGCCAACGCGGTGCGCGCCATCGCCTGCCTGCCGGCGCTGGTGGGCGCCTGGCGCCAGAGCGCGGGCGGGCTGCTGCTGTCGAGCTCGGGTGAATTTCCGGTGCAAGAAGCCACCCTGCAGCGCCCCGACCTGCTCGCCGGGCGCAGCCCGCGCACGCTCAACATGGTGACGCTGGGCGACGACCTGCTGCACCCGGGGAGCGCCGACTTTGGCCCCCAGGTCGAGGCCCTGGTGGTCTACAACAGCAACCCGGCGGCCGTGGCACCTGACTCCGGCCAGGTATGCGCCGGCCTGGCACGCGAGGACTTGTTCACCGTGGTGCTCGAACTGTTCCAGACCGACACCGCCGACTGGGCCGACTACCTCCTGCCCGCGACCACGCAGCTCGAACAATGGGACGTGCACCTGGCCTACGGCCACACCGACGTGCTGCTCAACCGCCCCGCCATCGCGCCGCTGGGTCAGGCGCGCAGCAATGCGCAAATTTTTCGCGACCTGGCCGCGCACATGGGCTACACCGAGCCCTGCTTTACCGACAGCGACGAGCAGCTGTGCCGCCAAGCCTACGGCACCGAGGTGGACTTTGACCTGCTGCTGACGCAGGGCTTTGCGCCGCTGGCCGTACCCGAGGCGCCGTTTGCCGAGGGCGGCTTTGCCACGCCATCGGGCAAGTGCGAGTTTTTCAGCCAGCGCCTGCAGGACGCCGGCCACGACCCGCTGCCAGGCTACGTGCCCAACCACGAAGTGCCGGGCAGCTGCACGCGCTACCCGCTGGCCATGATCTCGCCGCCGGCGCGCAATTTTCTCAATTCGAGCTTTGCCAACGTCGCCAGCCTGCAGGCGCAGGAGCAGCGCCCGCTGGTGGAAATCCACCCGCAGGACGCCGCCGCACGCGGCATTGCCGACGGCGCCCTGGTGCGCCTGTTCAACGACCGGGGCAGCTACCTGTGCCACGCCCAGGTGGGCCAGCGCGCACGTCCGGGCGTGGTCAACGCCCTGGGCATCTGGTGGCACAAGCTCAGCCCCGGCGGCGGCAACATGAACCACCTCACCAGCCAGGCGCTGACCGACCTGGGTGCAGGGCCGACGTTCTACGACTGCCTGGTGGAGGTAGCGCTGGAGAGGGAGGGCGCGCAGGCGGCTACAGCGCCGCCAGCAGAATGCGCCGCACCACCTCGGGCGTGATCTCGCGCTGCTCGCCGAGCTGCACCATGCCGTGCGCCTGCAGGTTGGCGACCACAGCGTCCACAGCCTCGGCGCCCAGGCCGTAGGCCGAGAGCCGGGTGGGCACGCCCAGGCCCTCGAAAAAATCGCGCGTGCGCGCGATGGCGGCGTCGATGCGCGCCTCCTCGTCGCCTGACGTCAGCCCCCACACGCGCTGCGCGTACTGCAGCAGCTTGGCGCGCTTGGGCGCTCGCCGCTCGTGCAGCAGCGCCGGCAGCACCAGGGCCAGGCTGCGGCCATGGTCGATGCCGTAGAGCGCGGTGAATTCGTGGCCGATGACGTGGGTGGCCCAGTCCTGCGGCACGCCGGCGCCGATCAGGCCATTGAGCGCCCAGCTCGCCGCCCACATCAGGTTGGCGCGGTCGGCGTAGTCGGGCTGCGCTGGCGCGGCCAGGATGCGCGGGCCGATGTCGATGAGTTCGAGCAGCAGGCCCTCGGCAAAACGGTCTTGCAGGCCGCCGCCGACGGGGTAGGTCAGGTACTGCTCGGTGGTGTGCACGAAGGCATCGACGACGCCGTTGGCCAGCTGGCGCGGCGGCAGGGTGTAGGTCAGGCTGGGGTCGAGGAGCGCCCATTGCGGAAAGCAATGCGGGCTGGAAAACGACAGCTTGTGCCCGCGCGCGTGGTGCGTGAGCACGCCGCCGTCGTTCATCTCCGAACCGGTGGCCGGCAGCGTCAGCACCGCGCCCAGCGGCAGCGCACGCGTGATGCTGCGCCCGCGCTGGCGCACCAGCTCCCAGGGCTCGGCGCCGTCGTAGAGCTCAGCGGCGGCGATGAACTTGGCGGCGTCAATCACCGAGCCGCCGCCCAGCGCCAGCAGGTAGTCAAAGCCGCCGGCGCGGATCTGCGCCACGGCCTGCAGCGCGGTTTCGTAGTGCGGGTTGGGCTCGATGCCGGCAAAGGTGGCGTGCACGCGCGCGCCCAGGGCCTGGCGCACGGCGGCGAGCGTGCCGTGCTTTTCGGCGCTGGCGCCGCCCACCAGGATGAGCACACGCGCCGCTGCCGGCACCAGGCGGTCGATCTCGGCCATGCGGCCCTGGCCGAAGACGATGCGGGTGGGGTTGTAGAAATCGAAGTTGCGCATTCCGAATACTCCTGTTTTGATAGCTGCTTGCGCTTATTCAGCAAGCGTTAGCGGCCCATTTCATCCAAAGGCACAAGCTGCTGATCGATGGCGCCGAACACGCTCTTGCCGTCCGCGCCCAGCATCTCGATGCGGATGGTGTCGCCAAACTGCATGAACTCGGTCTGCGGCGCGCCGCTCTCGATGGTTTCGATGCAGCGCTTCTCGGCAATGCAGCTGTAGCCCCGGCTCCAGTCTTTGTTGCTCACCGTGCCGCTGCCGACCACGCTGCCGGCGCGCACGTTGCGCGTCTTGGCGATGTGGGCAATGAGCTGGCCGAAGTGAAAGGTCATCTCCGGCCCGGCGTCGCAGCGGCCCACACGCCGGCCATTCCAGGTGGACTGCAGCGGCAGGTGCACGCGCCCACCCTGCCAGGCGGCGCCCAGCTCGTCGGGCGTGACGGCCACGGGGCTGAAGGCCGTCGCCGGCTTGCTCTGGAAAAAGCCAAAGCCCTTGGCCAGCTCGGCCGCAATGAGGTTGCGCAGCGACCAATCATTGGCCAGCAGCAGCAGGCGCACGGCGTCGAGCGCGGGCTCGGGCGCCGTGCCCATCTTCACGTCGCCGGTGATGACGGCGATCTCGGCCTCGAAGTCGATGCCCATGGCCGCGCTCGGCAGCGCCACGTCGTCGCAGGGGCCGAGAAAATCGTCGCTGCCGCCCTGGTACATCAGCGGGTCGGTATAAAAACTCGCCGGCACCTCGGCGCCGCGCGCCTTGCGCACCAGCTCCACATGGTTGAGGTAGGCCGAGCCATCGGCCCACTGGTAGGCGCGCGGCAGCGGCGCCATGCACTGGCGCGGATCGAACGGGAAGGCGTGGCGCGCACGCCCGGCGTTGAGTGCGTCGTACACATCCTGCAGCTGCGGCGCCAGGAAGCCCCAGTCGTCGAGCAGCTGCTGCATCCGGCTGCAGATGCCGCTCGCATAGTGCGCCAGCCCCAGGTCGCGGGCGACTACCACCAGCTGCCCGTCACGCGAACCATCCTTGTAGGTGGCCAACTTCATCGCTGCTCTCCTGTGTATGGATTACGTTAAAGTCAACCGGTTTGCCTTAACGGAAGCAAAAAATTCTAGTGCAGATGCCACAGCGTGCAGGTATCCAATCGGTAGAAGTGGGCTTAGCGCATAGGCACCTGCTGCGGACGGTGCTGCTGGTGCTGGCGCTGCACCTGCTGGCCCTGTGGGGCTGGCCGCAGCTGCCCACTACCACGGCCACGCCTGCGCAGGCCGCCATGCAAACCCGCAGCATCGCCGCGCCCGCGCCGCCACCACCAGCACCCGCACCCGCACCGCGCGCCCCACCAAAGCCCAAGCCAAAGCCCCAACCCAAGCCGCGCCCCGCACCAGCGCCAGAGCCCATCCCCGAGCCCGTCCCGGAATCCATCCCTGAGCCTGAGCCCGTGCCCCCCCCTGAGCCCGCCCCAGAACCCGCGCCGGCCCCCGAACCCACAGCGGAATCAGCGCCCGCCACCGCCACCGAAACCACAGCCGAGACTGCCACCGCCCCGCCCGCACCCGAATTGCCGCCCGCGCCCCCGGCCGAACCGCAAGACCCCGGCCTGCAAATCACTGCGGCCGATGGCCAGGCGCGCAGCCTGGGGCGCGACAACGCGCCGGCCGTGCGCGTGCCGCCGCCCACGCGGCTGGCGTTCGAGGTGCACGGCGAGGTCAAGCGCTTTCGCTACAGCGCCAGCGCCGAGCTGCTGTGGCAGCACGACGGCCAGCAGTACCAGGCCAAGCAGGAGATCCGCGCCTTTTTGATCGGCTCGCGCGCACAGACCAGCGTCGGCCAGCTCGGCGCCTGGGGCCTGCAGCCGCAGCGCTTTGGCGACCGCGTGCGCAGCGAGCAGGCGGCGCATTTCGACTTTGACGCCGGGCGCGTCACCTTCAGCGCCAACACGCCTGCGGCGCCCATCGTGCCGGGGGCGCAGGATCGCCTGAGCGTGTTCATCGAGCTTGCCAGCCTGATCGCCGCCGCGCCCGAGAACTACCCCAGCGGCACGCAGCTGGCACTGACCACGGCGAGCGCGCGCGCCGTCGATCGCTGGGTGTTTCGCGTCGTCGGCCCCGAGCTGCTGCAGCTGCCGGCGGGCAGCATCGAGGCGCTCAAGCTCGAACGCGTGCCGCAGGCCGAGTACGACCAGCAGGCCGACCTGTGGCTCGCGCCCAGCGTGCACTACCTGCCGGTGCGCCTGCGCATCACGCAAAGCAATGGCGATTTTGTCGAGCTGCAGCTCAAGGACAGCAGCCCGCCCTGACTGCAGGCCCTGGGTTTTCGTGAAATACTGCAGGCAGCGGCGGCTTGAACTTCACGCCGGCGCCGCCATCTGACGGGAAACGACCGGCAGAGGCCATCCAGCGGAAAGGAGGAACGCCATGCAAATGCTTTATGACTCGGATTCTTTTGTGGTGGTGCACATCCTGCCGGACGCTTTCGTGCAGGCCGACGCCCCCGCCGGCAGCAGCCCCGACGCCCGGCCGCAGCTGGCGCGCCACGGCTTTGAGATCGTGGACAAGCGCTCGGGCAAAGAGGTCTACCTCGATGGCTCCTGGGCCGAGATGTTCCAGCAGCAAATCCTGGCCTGGCAGCGCGAGACGCCAACCCAGGAGGAGGTCGAGGACACCCTCGACGGCTACACCGGGCTGGCGCAAAACCCGGTGCTGGTGCACTAAGGCAACGCTGACAAAGCCCCTCGCGCGCGCCGCATCCCCGGTTTTGGCGATCTGCGGCGTTGCAAATGCTCGCAATAGCTACGGCTATTGCTGCGCTTTACGCCTTGCATCTCATCCCAAACCAGGGCGCATCGCATCGCGGGGACTTCTTCAGCGTTGCCCTAAGGCGCCGCTGCCCTCAACGCGCGCCGCGCCGGCGCGCCATCTCCTGGCCCATGCCCTGCTCCGCCGCCTGCCCCAGCAGGGCCTGGGCGGCCGGGTAGACGCGGCCCTCTTCCTGGCGGATATGGCCGGCGTAGCGGCTGGCAAAGCATTCGAACAGCGCCTCCTGCCCGGGGGTGAAGCCCTGCGCCTGGCCCTCGGCCAGCGCCTGCAGTGCCAGCCGCGCCTGGGCCCAGTCGGCCTCCATCGCCCGGTGGTCGGCCTGCAGCTGGTGCACCAACTCGGCCAGGGCGGCGCCGCCCTGGGCCAGCAGCAGCGGGAAAACATGCAGCTCCTCGTCCTGGTGGTGCAGCGGCGCCGCCAGGTCGAAGTAGCGCAGCACGTCGCGCGCCGCCTGGCGCGCCACCTCGTCGCAGGGCTTGGCCTGCAGGTACTGGCGCAGGCGGGTGAGCAAATCGAGCATCCGCTGCACCCGCTCGTGGCAGGCTTCGAGCATCTCGAACGGCGCCTCGAAGCTGGCGCCGGGGGTGTGCAGGCCGGGCAGAGAGGCTTTGCCAGTCATGGGTGGAACCTTGGTTTTTAGCCGAAATGGACCGGCTGGCCCTGGCGGTCAAAGGGCAGCAGGTTGCCAAACATGCCGAGCTTGACCGACTCGACCATGCGTTCGAGCGGCGACTCGGCATCTTCGCTCGTCGGCGCCTGACCGTTGCTGCCCGACAGGGCGGCGGTGAACACCAGGCGCCAGGGCTGGTAGGGCAGCTCGAACTGCTGCGACTCGGCCAGCAGGGTGGCAAACGAGTCGAGCTCCTCGGGGGTTTTATCGACGCACATCAGCGGCACCAGCGCCCCGCCCTCACCCTCGGCAAAGCGCGCGCGCTGTTCGGCGCTGGCGTCCTCGGGTAGTTCGGTGGCGACAAACACCATCAACAGGCGCTGCGGTTGTGCTTGCGCCCGCGCGGCGGCGAGCAGATCGTCAAAGTGCTGAATTTCCATGGTCACGCATTGTCCCACCCGGGCTGCATACCCTTGCCGGGAACCAGGGTGGCAACGTAGTGCGGCGCTGCCGGGCGCAGGCGGGCGGCCTTGCGCGACTGCACCGTGCCGATGCTGATGCAGCACAGCGCCTGCTGGCCCGGCGCCAGGCCCAGCAGCGCACGCACCGGCGCCGACTGCAGCGCCTTGCCACTGGTGAGGGCCGAGCCAAAGCCCTGCGCCGTGGCCGTGAGCAGAATGTTTTGCACCGCGCAGCCGGCAGAGAGCACGCGTTCGTCCCAGGCGATGGCGGCGTCGCCGCAGGCGCCATCGACCACCAGCAGCAGCAGCAGCGGCGCGCGCTCGGCCTTCTCGCGCGCCTGCGCCCGCTGCTCCGGCGTGGCCCCTGGATCGCGCTCGGCCAGCGCCTGGGCAAAGGCCGCGCCCAGGGCGGCGCGCGCCGCAGGCGGCACCAACACCAGGCGCCAGGGCAGCAGGCAGCCGTGGTCGGGCGCGTGCGCGGCAGCGCCCAGCAAGGCGGCGAGCTGCGGCCCATCCGGCCCCGGCGCCACCAGGCGCTTGGGCAGGACGGTCTGGCGCGCAGCGAGCAGGGTGGCGAGGTTTTTTTGCTCCATTTTTGATAGCTGCTCGCGCTTATTCAGCAAGCGCTAGCAGCATATTTCGTTCAAAAAATCAGCCGCACGAACCCATGTGGCCGCACTGCGTGCAGTAGTCGCAGCCGTCCTTGCGGATCATGGCGTGCGCGCCGCACTCGGGGCACTTCTTGCCGGCCATGGGCGGGGGCGTGTCGCTGGCGCCGTCCTGCCCGGGGTCGTCCAGCGGCAGGCTTTGCTGCCCCGGGTCTTGCACGCGGCGCGCCAGGATGTTCTGGATGGCGTAGGCCACGGCGGCGACTTCCGAGTCGTGCCACAGCGGCACGCGCGTGCCGTCGGGTTTTTCGTAGGTGCCCAGGCGCACCGGGCCCCGGTCCCAGGCGACCTTGCGCATGTCCGACAGGGCGCGCTCCAGAAAGCCGCCGCGCGCGGCCAGCGACAAGAGCCGCATACTCGACGTGATCCACTGCTGCGATTCGTTGTTCTGGCCCACGGGCATGAAGAACTCGATGGCGCGGTCCACCGTGTGCGCGCCCACGCCGGTGGGCACGGGCAGGAAGGAGACGATGAGGTACAGACGCTGCAGGCCGTCCTGCGTCCAGTATTCGATCTTCTCGGCGACGGCGTCCAGGCCGCCCTTGGGGCGGCTTTCAATCACCACGCGCATGGGGTCCGCCGGTGCCTCGGCCAGCGGCACGGGCGCAGCGGCCGGGGCCTGCGGTGCCGCAGCCGGCGCAGGCGTGGCTTCGAGCACGGCGCCCAGGATGCTGTTCGGGCGGTAGGTGGCCAGGCCCTTGAGGCGCGCCTGCCAGGCTTGCAGGTAGAGGTTCTTGAAGTCCTCGTAGGGGTAGTCGGCCGGCACGTTCACGGTCTTGGAGATCGAGGTGTCCACAAAGGGCTGCACCGCTTCCATCATGGCGACGTGGTCGGCGGCCGACATCTGCAGCGCGCAGACGAAGTAGTCGGGCAGCTGGTTGACGTCGCCGCCGAGCTGGCGGTACAGGCGCCAAGCGTGGTCTTCGACCTGGTACTCGCTCTTGCTGCCGTCGGCCTCGCGCTTCCTGCGCGTGTAGGTCCAGGAGAACGGCGGCTCGATGCCGTTGGAAGCGTTGTCGGCAAAGGCCAGGCTGACGGTGCCGGTGGGCGCGACCGACAGCAGGTGGCTGTTGCGGATGCCGTGCTGGCGGATGGCGGCCTGGATGTCGGCCGGCAGGCGGCTGGCGAAGGTGCCCGGCGCCAGGTAGCCGTCGGCGTTGAATTGGGGGAACACGCCTTTTTCCTGCGCCAGCGCCACCGAGGCGCGGTAGGCGGCGTTGCGCATCCGCTCGGCGATCTGCGCCGCCATGGCGCGGCCCTCGGGCGCGTCGTAGCGCAGGCAGAGCATGGCCAGGGCATTGCCCATGCCGGTAAAGCCGACGCCGATGCGGCGCTTGGCGGCCGATTCGTCGCGCTGCTGCTGCAGCGGCCAGTAGGTGACGTCGAGCACGTTGTCGAGCGCGCGCACCTGCGTCGCCACGACCTGCTCGAAGGTGTCGAAGTCGAACGCCGGCGCACCCGCCAGGCCAAAGGGCTGGCGCACGAAATTCGTCAGGATGATGGGCCCGAGGTCGCAGCAGCCGTAGGGCGGCAGCGGCTGCTCGCCGCAGGGGTTGGTGGCGGCGATTTCTTCGCAGTAGTGCAGGTTGTTGTCGGCGTTGATGCGGCCCAGGAACAGGATGCCGGGCTCGGCAAAGTCGTAGGCCGACTGCATGATGGTGTCCCAGAGCGTGCGCGCCGGCACGCGCTCGTACACCCACTGGCCATCGGCGCGCTGGCTGGCGCCGGCGGCAATCCGCTCGGCGCCGGGCTCGGCGCGGTGCACCAGCTCCCAGGTGGCGTCATCGACCACGGCCTGCATGAATTCGTCGCTCACGCCGACCGAGACGTTGAAGTTGTTCCAGCGCCCGGGGGTGCGCTTGGCGGTGATGAAGTCGAGCACGTCCGGGTGGTCGATGCGCAGCACGCCCATCTGCGCACCCCGGCGCGCGCCGGCGCTCTCGACCGTGGCGCAGGACTGGTCAAAGACATTGATGTAGCTGCACGGCCCGGAGGCCAGCGAGCCGGTGGCGCGCACGCGCGCGCCGCGCGGGCGAATGCGCGAAAAATCGTAGCCCACGCCACCGCCCCGGCGCATGGTCTCGGCGGCTTCGCGCAGGGCTTCGTAGATGCCGGGGTAGCCACCATCGTCCAGGCCCTGGATGCAGTCGCCCACGGGCTGCACGAAGCAGTTGATGAGCGTGGCCTGGATGTCGGTGCCGGCGGCGCTCATGATGCGGCCCGCGCCAATGGCGCCGGCGCGCAGGTTGGCGAGGAATTTTTCCTCCCACGCCTGGCGCTGCTCCGCTTTCTCGACCGAGGCCAGGGCGCGCGCGACGCGGGCGTAGAGCTGCTCGGCATCCGTTTCGCCGGCCTTGAGGTACTTCTCACGCAACACGTCCAGGCTGATGGGTTGTGCGGTGGTGCTGTCCTGCGGTGCGGCCTGGGGTTTGCGTTTCATGGCGATGAATTCCTTTGCGATAGCGCTATCGACGATGGCGCGCACCAACGGCGGTGCGCGCAGAAAAAACGGATGGGGAAAAATGTGTCCTGTGGGCCGGCGCGCCCCTGCAAGGGGCCTCAAAGGCGCGAGGGGGCACGCACGGCGAGGAGAGGGACAAGGGCGC
>JAJTBK010000300.1 GCA_021286965.1 Comamonadaceae bacterium
ATGACCGAAACGCGCAGGCGGCTCTTCTCGTAGTTGACTTCCTCGACCGAGCCGTTGAAGTCGGTGAACGGGCCTTCCTTGACACGCACCATTTCGCCAACCATGAATTCGACCTTGTGGCGCGGCTTGTCGGTGCCTTCCTGCATCTGACTGACGATTTTCTGCACCTCTTCCTCAGAAATCGGTGCCGGGCGGTTTTTTGCCCCCCCCACGAAACCCGTGACCTTGCTGGTGTGCTTGACCAGGTGCCAGGTATCGTCCTCCATCACCATCTCGACGAAGACATAACCCGGGAACAGGCGGCGCTCGGTCGTCTTGCGCTGGCCGTTCTTCATCTCCACCACCTCTTCGGTGGGCACCAGGATGCGGCCAAACTTGGCATTCATGCCCGCGCGGTTAATGCGCTCGGTGATGTTGCGCTCCACCGCCTTTTCCATACCCGAATAGGCATGGACGATGTACCAACGCAGATCCGGGTTGACCGCTGCTGCAGCAACCTCTGGCACTTCGCCCATCTCGACGGAACCGCTCATCACTTCCTCCAGCCCAAAATCAGGTCGTACAACACCCACTCCAGGGTCTTGTCGGTGAACCAAAGAAACAGCGCCATCAGCACCACGAACGCAAAAACGTACAACGTCATTTGCATCGTCTCCTTGCGCGTGGGCCAAACTACTTTTTTGACCTCCTTGACGGAATCACGCGCAAAACCGACGAACTGGCGCCCCCATTCGGAAGTCAGAAACACCCCGACGGCAGCAGCCAACCCCAGCAGCAAAACCAGCCACTGGACGATAGGGCCTTGCTTGCCCAGGAGGTAAAAACCTGCAATCGACGCCACCACCAAGGCCGCGACAGCGGCCAACTTGGCCTTGTCGGCGCCGGTACTGACGGTATCAATCTGAGTAGTGGCCATAACGCAAGATTTTTTGCACCGCACCAAGGCAATGCACAAGACACTGAAGCCCGCCAGAATCCGCTGGCGGGCTCGATGGTTGCCACTTTAGGTGGCAGGGGCAGTAGGAATCGAACCTACAACCTTCGGTTTTGGAGACCGACGCTCCGCCAATTGAGCTATACCCCTACGTCGCAATTACGCAATGATCTTGGCAACCACGCCGGCGCCGACGGTACGGCCGCCTTCACGGATGGCGAAGCGCAGACCTTCTTCCATGGCGATGGGGTTGATCAGCTTGACGGTGATCGACACGTTGTCGCCAGGCATGACCATTTCCTTGTCGGCCGGCAGCTCGATGGAGCCGGTGACGTCGGTCGTGCGGAAGTAGAACTGGGGGCGGTAGTTATTGAAGAACGGGGTGTGGCGGCCGCCTTCGTCCTTGCTCAGCACGTACACCTCAGCCGTGAAGTGGGTGTGCGGCTTGATGGAGCCGGGCTTGCACAGCACTTGGCCGCGCTCGACGTCTTCGCGCTTGGTGCCGCGCAGCAGCAGACCGACGTTGTCGCCAGCCTGACCCTGGTCGAGCAGCTTGCGGAACATTTCCACGCCCGTGCAGGTGGTCTTTTGCGTGTCGCGGATACCGACGATTTCGATTTCTTCGCCGACCTTGATGATGCCGCGCTCGACGCGGCCGGTCACCACGGTGCCACGGCCGGAGATGGAGAACACGTCTTCCACAGGCATCAGGAAGGCGCCGTCCACAGCGCGCTCAGGCGTGGGGATGTAGGTGTCGAGGGCTTCGGCCAGCTTCATGATGGCTTCTTCGCCGAGCTTGCCGGTGTCGCCTTCCAGGGCCAGCTTGGCCGAGCCACGGATGATGGGGGTGTCGTCGCCGGGGAAGCTGTACTTCGACAGCAGTTCGCGCACTTCCATTTCGACGAGTTCGAGCAGCTCTTCGTCGTCCACCATGTCGCACTTGTTCAGGAACACGATGATGTAGGGCACGCCCACCTGGCGGGCCAGCAGGATGTGCTCACGCGTCTGGGGCATCGGGCCGTCAGCGGCCGAGCACACCAGGATGGCGCCGTCCATCTGGGCAGCGCCGGTGATCATGTTCTTCACATAGTCGGCGTGGCCAGGGCAGTCCACGTGGGCGTAGTGGCGGCCGGCGGTTTCGTACTCGACGTGCGAGGTGTTGATGGTGATGCCACGGGCCTTTTCTTCGGGCGCGTTGTCAATCTGCGAGTAGTCCTTGGCTTCGCCGCCGAACTTCTTGGACAGCACGGTGGCGATCGCTGCGGTCAGCGTGGTCTTGCCGTGGTCCACGTGGCCGATGGTGCCAACGTTGACGTGCGGCTTGGTCCGCTCAAATTTCTCTTTTGCCATATCAATCTCTCCAAAGAGCAATGCCTGTGTGGGGGTTTAACGTCTGCACCCGGTTGCTCAATCCCCCCGCACAGGACAACAAGGGGGCACCGGGTCGCAGATTGCAAAAATATTTTGCTATCGAATGAATAGCTGCTCGCGCTTACCAGATAAGCGCAAACAGCTGTTTTATTACCTAACCAGCGATGCCCAAGCAAATTCGCTGCGCGAATTGATCCGACACCCGCCTAGTCAGAGGTGCCCGAGCAAATTCGCTGCGCGAATTTGATCCGGCACCTAGGGCTTATTTTGCCCGTGCAGCCACGATGGCTTCAGCCACGTTACGCGGGGCTTCCGCGTAGTGCTTGAATTCCATCGTGTAGGTCGTGCGGCCTTGCGTCATCGAGCGCAGCTGCGTGGCGTAGCCGAACATTTCCGACAGCGGCACTTCGGCCTTGATGGCCTTGCCGCCGCCAACCATGTCGTCCATACCCTGCACCATGCCGCGACGGCTGGAGAGGTCACCCATCACGGTACCGGCGTAGTCTTCAGGCGTCTCGACTTCCACGGCCATCATGGGCTCGAGGATGACGGGATTGGCCTTGCGGGCAGCTTCCTTGAAACCGAAGATGGCGGCCATCTTGAACGCCTGCTCCGACGAGTCCACGTCGTGGTACGAACCGAAGGTCAGCGCGACCTTCACGTCCACCACCGGGTAGCCGGCCAGCACGCCGGCCGTCAGGGCTTCGATCACGCCCTTTTCGACTGCCGGGATGTACTCGCGCGGCACCACGCCGCCCTTGATTTCGTCCAGGAACTCAAAGCCCTTGCCCGGCTCGTTGGGTTCCAGGCGGAACACGACGTGACCGTACTGGCCCTTACCACCGGACTGGCGCACGAACTTGCCGTCCACGTCCTTGACGGTATTGCGGATGGTTTCGCGGTAGGCCACCTGGGGCTTGCCGACGTTGGCTTCGACGTTGAACTCGCGCTTCATGCGGTCCACGATGATTTCCAGGTGCAGCTCGCCCATACCGGCGATGATGGTCTGGCCCGACTCTTCGTCGGTACGCACGCGGAACGACGGATCCTCGGACGCCAGGCGCGACAGGGCAATACCCATCTTTTCCTGGTCAGCCTTGGTCTTGGGCTCAACGGCTTGCGCAATCACGGGCTCGGGGAAGACCATGCGTTCGAGCGTGATCGGGCTGTCCACGTCGCACAGGGTTTCACCAGTGGTCACGTCCTTGAGACCCACGCAGGCAGCGATGTCGCCGGCGCGGATTTCTTCCACTTCGATACGCTCGTTGGCATGCATCTGCACGATACGTCCGATGCGCTCTTTCTTGCCCTTGACCGAGTTGAACACCGTGTCGCCCTTGGAGAGCACGCCGGAGTACACGCGCACAAAGGTCAGCTGGCCGACGAAGGGGTCGGTCATGAGCTTGAACGCGAGGGCCGAGAATTTCTCGCCGTCGTCGGCCTTGCGGGTGATTTTCTTCTCTTCGTCGTCAGGGTCGGTGCCGCCCACGTCGTCGATGTCCACCGGCGAGGGCAGGTAGTCGATCACGGCGTCGAGCATACGCTGCACGCCCTTGTTCTTGAACGCGGTACCGCACAGCATGGGCTGAATTTCGGTGGCGATGGTGCGCGTGCGCAGACCCAGCTTGATCTCGGCTTCAGACAGGTCACCTTCTTCGAGGTACTTGTTCATCAGCTCTTCGCTGGACTCGGCAGCGGCTTCGATCATGTTCTCGCGCCACTTCTTGGCATCCGCAGCCAGCTCGGCCGGAATGTCGCCGTATTCAAACTTCATGCCCTGCGAAGCCTCATCCCACAGGATGGCCTTCATCTTGAGCAGGTCGACCACGCCCTTGAAGTTTTCTTCAGCGCCAATCGGGATCACCACCGGCACGGGGTTGGCCTTCAGGCGCAGCTTCATCTGGTCGTAGACTTTGAAGAAGTTGGCACCGGTGCGGTCCATCTTGTTCACAAAGGCCAGACGCGGCACCTTGTACTTGTTGGCCTGGCGCCAGACGGTTTCCGACTGCGGCTGCACGCCACCCACGGCGCAGTACACCATGCAGGCGCCGTCGAGCACGCGCATCGAACGCTCGACCTCGATGGTGAAGTCCACGTGGCCGGGGGTGTCGATGATGTTGAAGCGGTGCTCGGGGTAGGACATGTCCATACCCTTCCAGAAGCAGGTCACGGCGGCGGACGTGATGGTGATGCCGCGCTCTTGCTCCTGCTCCATCCAGTCGGTGGTGGCCGCGCCGTCGTGCACTTCGCCCAGCTTGTGGGTCACGCCGGTGTAGAACAGGATACGCTCGGTGGTGGTGGTCTTGCCGGCGTCGATGTGGGCCGAGATACCGATGTTACGGTAACGCTCGATGGGGGTTTTGCGTGCCATGGTGATGGTCTTTCGTTAACGGCCAAGAGCCCGGTCGTCAAAAGGGTGACGAGCGGGCTCCCGGCCTTCGAGGGGATGCGAGGATTAGAAGCGGAAGTGGCTGAAGGCCTTGTTGGCTTCGGCCATGCGGTGCACTTCGTCACGGCGCTTCATGGCGCCGCCACGGCCTTCGGTGGCTTCCATCAGCTCGTTGGCCAGGCGTTGGGCCATGGACTTCTCGCCACGCTTGCGGGCGGCTTCCTTGATCCAGCGCATCGACAGGGCCAGGCGGCGCACCGGGCGCACTTCCACCGGCACCTGGTAGTTGGCGCCACCCACGCGGCGGGATTTCACTTCCACCATGGGCTTGACGTTGTTGATGGCCGTGGTGAACACCTCCAGGGCGTTCTTCTCGGGCTGCTTCTTCTCGATCAGTTCCAGGGCGCCGTAAATGATGCGCTCTGCAACTGCCTTCTTGCCGCCTTCCATGATCACGTTCATGAATTTGGACAGCTCGACGTTGCCGAACTTGGGATCCGGCAGGATTTCACGTTTGGGGACTTCGCGACGACGTGGCATTTTTTACCTCTATCTTTGCTTCAGCTGGCACCATTTCAGGCACCGCGAGAGCCAAACAACTGGACTCCCACTTACTCGACCCATGCAAAAACGATTGCACTTGGGGGTCACTACGCTGCACCACCGCGCCACGCGGGGCCAGCACCGAAATTTTTTGAAACCTGCAGGGCTTACTTGGCCTTGGGCTTCTTGGCGCCGTACTTGGAACGGGCCTGCTTGCGATCCTTGACGCCTTGCAGGTCAAGCGAACCGCGCACGATGTGGTAACGCACACCGGGCAAGTCCTTCACACGGCCGCCGCGCACCAGCACGACGCTGTGCTCTTGCAGGTTGTGGCCTTCGCCGCCGATGTAGGAGATGACCTCAAAACCGTTGGTCAGGCGCACCTTGGCGACCTTACGCAAAGCGGAGTTAGGCTTTTTCGGCGTCGTGGTGTACACACGGGTGCACACGCCACGGCGCTGGGGGCAGTTTTCCATGGCGGGGCTCTTGGACTTGACAGTCTCGACCTCACGCCCATGGCGAATGAGCTGGTTAATGGTTGGCATTAGATACGTCCCTAAACGTGAAAATGCTAAAAAGCGAAAACGTGAAACCCTTCGGAAAATTCCGAAAAGCCCTCAATCGTAGCAGCAGAGCTTGCGCCTGGCAAGCCCTGCTGCGGTGCAATGGCCGCGAACGTGTTCGCGTTCTTACTTGATCCAGAGCCGGATGGCATCCCAGGCGCGGCCGAGGATGCCGGCCTGCTCCACACCCTCCAGGGCCACCAGCGGCACTTCGGCCACGGCCTGGTCACCGACCGAGACCTTGAGCGTGCCCACCTGCTGCCCCTTGGCGATGGGCGCGAGCAGCGGCTCCTGGCGCACGATCTGCGTGCTGACCTTGCCGGCGCTGCCGCCGGGCACGGTGACGACGATGGCCTGCTCGCGGCCAATCTTGATCTTGCCTTGCTTGCCCTTCCACAGCGCCGGCTCGGCCACCGGCTGGCCGGCATCGAACAGCTTGACGGCGTCGTAAGCGGTGTAGCCCCAGTTGAGCAGCTTCTGGCTTTCGGTGGCGCGCGCGTTCTCGCTCGCCGCGCCGAGCACGATGGACAGCAGGCGGCGCTGGCCCACCTGGGGGAAGTCGCGCTTGGCGGTGGAGACCAGGCAATAGCCGGCGGCGGCGGTGTGGCCGGTCTTCAGGCCATCGACGCTCGGGTCACGAAACAGCAGCAGGTTGCGGTTGTTGCTGTTCGAGGCCGGCGTGCCCTCGTAGCGGTACTGCTTGGTCGAGTAGTAATGCAGGTACTCGGGAAAGTCCCGCATCAGGCGCGTGGACAGCGTCGCCAGGTCGCGCGCCGTGGTGGTGTGGCCGGGCTCGGTCAGGCCCTCGGGGTTCTTGTACTGCGTGCCCGTCATGCCCAGGGCCTTGGCCTGCTCGTTCATGAGGCGCACAAAGTTTTCTGCCGTGCCGCCCACGCCCTCGGCCAGGGCCATGGTGGCGTCGTTGCCCGACTGCACGATCATGCCCTTGAGCAGGTCATCGACCGGCACCTGCATCTTCGGATCGATGAACATGCGCGAGCCGGGCATCTTCCAGGCGCGCTCGCTCACGGGAAAGCGCTGCTCCAGGGTGATTTTTTTCGCCCGCAGGGCATCGAACACCAGGTAGCCAGTCATGAGCTTGGTCAGCGACGCCTGCTCCACCGGCGCATCGATGTCCTTGGCGGCCAGCACCTGGCCGGCCGTCACGTCCACCAGCAGGTAGTTGCGCGCGGCAATCTCGGGCGGTTGGGGCGCACTCACTTGCGCGAAAAGCACGGCGGGCAGGGCGGCGGCAGCAGCCAGCACCAGGGCGCGCAGGGCGGGGCGGGATTCAATCATGGCAAAGCCTTTGCAAAGAGGGGGTCAGCACTGCGTCTGCAGATGGCGCAGCACCAGGTTTTTCAACAGCGGCAGCTGGCCGTGGAAGAAATGCCCGCCGCCGGGCACCACGGTCACGGGCAGCAGCTGCGGCCGCGCCCAGTCCATGACGCTGGCCAGGGGCACGGTCTCATCGTGCTCGCCGTGCACCACCAGGGTACGCAGCTGGGCCTCGGGCGGCACGGGCGCCACGTCGAAGCGGCTCGCCGCCGTGCCCACCAGCACGGCGTGCTGCACGCTGCGCTGCGGCCACAGCTGCTGCAGTGCGTGGCTGGTGACGAAGGCGCCAAAGGAAAAGCCGGCCAGCGCCAGCGGCCCCTCGGGCGCCACCTGGCGCACCACGGCCAGCAGATCCTCGCACTCGCCCTGGCCGGCGTCGTAGCCGCCAGCGGAGGCGCCGACGCCACGAAAGTTAAAACGCACCGCCTGGTAGCCACTGGCGACGAAGGCGCGCGCCAAGGTTTGCACCACTTTGTTGTCCATGGTGCCGCCAAACAGCGGGTGCGGGTGGGCGATGACGGCGGCGCCGCGCACGGCAACGCCAGCGGGCGGCAAGTCACGCAGCGCCTCGATGGCGCCCGCCGCACCCACCAGGCTCAGGCGTTCAGTCTGGGCATTCAAAATACTATCCTTTTGATAGCTGCTTGCGCTTATCCGGCAAGCGCTAGAGGCCAAAAAAGCCTATAGAGCAGGTTTCAGCGCCCGAGTTCCGGCGGCGTGCGCAGGCGTTCGACCACCTGGCCGTTCTTCAGGTGCGACTCGACGATCTCATCAATATCAGCGGCATCGACGTAGGAGTACCAGACGCCCTCGGGGTAGACCACCGCCACCGGGCCGGCGGCGCAGCGGTCAAGGCAGCCGGCCTTGTTCACGCGCACCTGGCCCGCGCCGGCCAGGCCCAGGGCCTTGACCTGCGCCTTGCAGCGCTCGAACGCGGCCTGGGCGCCGTGCTGCGCGCAGCAGGCTTCGCCATTGGCACGCTCGTTGGTGCAAAAGAAGATGTGGCGGGCGAAATACGGGGGGTGGGCATCAGTCATGGGGCGCGATTGTAGGTTCGCCGCCCCGGCGCTCGCGCCGCGACAGGCGCAGCAACAGCACCAGCAGCGTGGCATAGGGCCAGAGCCAGCCGAGCCACTGCGACAGGCCATAAAAGCGCACGAAGCGCCCCTGCTCCCACTGCTGCAGGGTTTGCGCAAAGTAAGCGCTGGTCGGCGCCTGGTTGAGCAGGCTCAGGTGCAGCGCCAGCGCCAGCAGCGCCAGCGCCGCGCAGGCGCGCGCCGGCAGCAGCAGCGCCGCCAGCAGCAGCGGCACGGCCAGCACCAGGCCCAGGCGCACGGGCAGGCCGCCGAGCCATTCCCAGGCATGTTGCGGCCCCCAGGCCAGGGCCGAGGACAGCGCCGTCAGCGCCACCCCGAGCACCAGCATCACGAGCGCAAAGCGCACACGCTGCCAGCGCCGCGCAATCACGCTATACCCGAGCAGCCCCGGCACCAGCAGGCCCAGCAGCACGCACAGCACCTCGGTGCTGCGCGCCAGCGGCTCCAGGGGTGCGCCGCCCAGCGGCAGCCAGTCGAGAAACGGCGTGCCATCGAGCGCCTCGGCGGCCGCGGCCTCCAGGCGCTCCTGCACCTGGCCCAGGCCAAAGGGCAGTGCCGCCGGAAACAGCAGCGCCGGCGGCCACAGCGCCAGCAGCACCAGTGCACCATGGGCCTGCGGCACGAACCAGCGCGCCCGAAAGCGCGCCCAATGGTCGATGGCGCCAGCACGTTCGAGCAACGCCGCCAACAGGGCGCCCAGCAGGCTGCCACCGCTGTTGAGCAGCCAGTCGAGGTTGGAGGCGACGCGCTGCGGCAGGTAGATCTGCAAGCACTCCATGCCCAGCGACAGCAGCGCGCCGGCCAGCGCCGCCAGCGCCCAGGCGGCACGCGGCCAGCCCGAGCGCATCAGCGCCAGCGCCAGCAAAAAACCCAGCGGCGCATAGCCGGCCCAGTTGGCATTGACGTCGAACCAGGTCCAGTACGGCGGCGGAACCGGGGCGACAAAAAATTCCCAGGGGGAAATGCCCTGCGCCCGCCAGCCACTGAACGGGAACAGGCTGGCAAAGACGATCAGCGCGGCATAACTGAGCGCCAGCGGCCAGGCGATAGTTTTGTGCGCCACGCCGCCATCCCGGTTTAAAACGGCTTGAGCACCACCAGCAGCACGGCGGCCACCAGCAGCAGCACCGGGATTTCGTTGAACCAGCGAAACCACACATGGCTGCACTGGCAGGCGTTCGCCGCCAACTGGCGCAACAGGCGCACGCAGCAGGCGTGGTAGGCCACGACCAGCAGCACCACCGCCAGCTTGGCGTGCAGCCAGCCGTTGCCCGGGCCACGCCCGATGCCGTA